>JAYOXJ010000057.1:0-10964 GCA_038152725.1 Rhodospirillaceae bacterium | reverse complement strand
GACCGACGGCGACGATCAGGCCGAACACCAGGTAGGACGGGATTTCCATGCCGCTGCGGCTGCGCACCACTGCCAAAACCAAGAGCGCCAGGAACGACGGAATCCCACACCACAATGCCACCGCGTAACCGTAGTAGCCGGGCAGTGAATGAAGCTGCCGGACGTTGCCGCCGACGGTTGCCAGGGCGCGGGTGCGGCCGAGGTAAAAACCGGCGACGGTGAGGAGGGCGATGACGAGGAAGAGGATCGAGGAGGACATGGCGTTGACTAAATTTTTAAAAATTAAATGGGGGCAGTCGAAATCTTGAAAATGAACCCGCTCCCCGACGGGGGGCTTGCCGGGGAGCGGGCTATTGGCGGATTACATGCCTTTGATGTTGATCTTCAGGCCGTTGGCATCGGCAGCGTACTTCTTGCGCTCGGCATCAGGCATCGGGATCAGGCCTTTCTCGGAGAGATAGCCGTCTTTGCCCCAGGACTTCTCGCTGGTGAATTCCGCGATGAATTCCTTGATGCCGGGCGTTTTGCCGACGTGCGCGTTCTTGACGTAGAAGAACAGCGGGCGCGACACCGGGTAGGAACCGTCGGCAATGGCGTCGAAGGTGGGATCCTTGCCCTCAATCTTGGAGCCCTGGATCTTGTCGGCGTTCTGGTCGAGGAACGAGAAGCCGAAGATGCCGAAGGCGCTGGCGTTAGCTTCGAGCTTTTTGACGATCAGGACGTCGTTCTCACCGGCTTCGATGTAGCCACCGTCTTCACGCACGCCATGGCAGATCGCCTTGAACTTCTTCTTGTCCTTCTTGGCCAGGGCCTTGACCCAGCCGAAGCTCTCACAGCCATGCTCCATGACCAGTTCGACGAAGGCGTCACGGGTGCCGGAGGTCGGCGGCGGGCCGAGGACTTCGATCTTCACCTTGGGCAGGCTCGGGTCGATGTCGCTCCACATCTTGTAAGGGTTAGGCTGCGTCTGGCCTTCACCAGCCGGCACGTCTTTGGCGAGCGCCAGATAGAGTTGCTTGCGGCTGACCGTCATCTGCGGCGAGGCCTTGGAATTGGAGACGACGATGCCGTCGTAACCGATCTTGACTTCGGTGACCGAGGTCACGCCGTTCTTCATACACTTCTCGACCTCCGACTTCTTGATCGCGCGCGACGAGTTGGTGATGTCGGGGTGCTGGTCGCCGACGCCGGCGCAGAACAGCTTGAGGCCGCCGCCTGAACCGGTGCTCTCGATGACCGGGGTCTTGAACTTGGTGCTTTTGCCGAAGCGCTCGGCAACCACCGTGGCGAACGGATAGACCGTCGACGATCCGACGATGCGAATCTGGTCGCGGGCCATCGCCTGGCTCGCGGTAAAGGAGGCTGCGATCGTCGCCGCCACCAGTGCCATTGAAATTGGCTTCATGGAAATCTCCTAAGGATGGATAAGTGTCAAACTTGTCGAGGAACTGGCCTCGAGCACGGCGGAATCTAGGGAGACGCGGATTCCGTTTTGTTGCCTTTGCATGAACCTTTTATGACACACGGCGAGATGCCCCTCAGGTGAACAGTTGGCGGCATCCGAAGAACACAGCTGCCGAAAGTAGCGCCGAGCACGGCACCGTGACGATCCACGCCGCGATGATGGTCCACAGGTGCTGGCGGCGCACCAGCATACGCCGCTCGGCCCGATCGGCGCGGCTCAACGCATCCCATTCGGACGGTCGCTGGTCGGGGAACCGGCCGTGGTGGATATGCGTCTTGCGAGTGGTGAAGTATTCACGCAGGAACCCGACGCCAAACACGGCACCGACCGCGATATGGGTGGAACTGACCGGCAGGCCGAGCGCCGAGGCGACAATCACCGTGATCGCCGCTGAAAGCGCCACGCAATACGCGCGCATGGGATTAAGCCGCGTGATTTGATCACCGACTGTACGGATCAATTTCGGGCCGAACAGCAGCAGGCCCATGGAAATGCCGACCGCGCCGACGAACAGCACCCAAGGCGGGATGCCGACTTTTTGTGACACCTTGCCGGTGGCGGCGGCATCGACGATGGCAGCGAGTGGGCCGACGGCGTTGGCGACGTCGTTGGCGCCATGAGCAAAAGAAAGTAACGCAGCGGCCAAGATCAGCGGCAAGTGGAACAACTCGCGGACCGAGCGGTTGCGGTTCTCCATGCCCGCCGCACGTTTGGCGATCCACGGCCGCACCAAGGCGTAACTGCCGGCGAATACGGTGACGCCGATGGCGACCGGTATCCATGGCGCCGGTTTCCAGATCTTGCCCAGTCCTTTCATGATGAAATAGGTCGAGAACGTGCCGGCCATGATCGCGACCAGCACCGGAATCCAGCGTTTCGCTCCAGCGATCTTGTCCGGCTGGTAGATGATCTCGATCTTGATGAAATAGAGGAATAGGGCGGCAATGACGCCGCCCAGAACCGGCGATACGACCCAGCTGGCGACGATCGTCGCCATCACCGACCAATCGACGATGGCAAAGCCTGCGACGGCAATCGCCGCGCCGGCGACGCCGCCAACGATAGAATGCGTGGTCGAAACTGGTGCGCCGATGTAGGTCGCGAGGTTGATCCACAGCGCCGCGGCTAGCAAAGCCGACATCATCGCCCAGATGAAAACCCTGGTGTCGGCGAATTGGTCGGCGTCGACGATACCCTTGGAAATGGTCTTGACCACATCGCCACCGGCAAAATAAGCGCCGGCCGACTCGAATACGGCGGCGATCAGGAGCGCGCCGCCGAGGGTCAGCGATTTTGCACCGACCGCCGGTCCGACATTGTTGGCAACGTCGTTGGCGCCGATGTTGAGCGCCATGTATCCGCCGATGACCCCGGCGGCGACGATGAAGGTGTGGTTGCTGACGTTTTGCGACAGCGCGTCGGCGGCGATCCAGACAATCGAAAGGAAGATGATCGAGACGCCGATGCCGACGGTCTTGCGCGCCAGCAGTTGCGTGAATGCTTCGACCTGTTCGAGTTTGAGCAGGTCTTTGCCGAGTGTCTCTTTATACAAGCTGGTTCCGTCCTCATGCCGAGGGTTGGATCTCGAAGCCTGCTTTAAGACATTTTTATTGCACTTTTGTGACGCCTCGCCGTCGGGCCAGCGTAGTTCAACGCGAAATGGGCGGCGGCGGCAGGTCGCTCGGAATATAGATGCTGAACGTCGTGCCTTTGCCGGCTTCGCTTTCGATGGTGAGTCGGCCGCGGTGCCGCGCGACGATGTGTTTGACGATGGCGAGACCGAGTCCGGTGCTGCTGTCCGGTGCGCCACGGCTCCGTGCCTGATTGACCCGGAAAAAGCGCTCGGTCAGGCGCGGAATGACTTCCTTCGGGATGCCGCCGCCGTCATCGTGCACATGCACGACGACGCCGGGCCGGCCGCTGTCGGGGATGCGGGTCACGGTCTGGATTTGGATCGTCACCTGGGACTCGCGCGGGCCATGGATGATGGCGTTCTCGATCAGGTTGCGGAATACCTGGGTAAGCTGGTCGGCGTCACCGACGACGACAGGCACCTTGTCGGGCCAATCCAGACGGAACTCGATGGCGCGCTGCTGGGCGCGTGACTGCGCAATATCGAGCGCGGCGCGGACCGTGGTGCGGACGTCGACGGTGCCGCGCGGACGCACATGTTCGTTGGCTTCGACCCGCGACAGCGACAACAGATCGTCGATCAGGCGCAGCATGCGCTGGGATTCGCGCTCCATGATGTCGAGAAACCGCCCGCGCGCCTTGCGGTCGTCGCTGGCCGCGCCCTTGAGCGTCTCGATGAAGCCGAGCACGGCAGCCAGCGGCGAGCGCAACTCGTGCGACGCATTGGCGACGAAGTCGACGCGCATCTTTTCCGCCCGAACGGCCTGGGTCACGTCGCGGAAGAACAGCACGTCGCTTACCGGTGCTTGCATGGTCGATGCACCCGGCGAGTTGGGGTCGATATGCAGCGCGTTCAGTTCGAACGTCCGTTCCACCGGCACCGGGAACGTTACCTCGGTGATGTGCTCACTGGCGCCGCTGCGTAGCCGGTCGATGGCGTCGAGCACCGCCGGATGGCGGATCGACATGGCGAGGTCGCCCCCCTCGGCACGACACTCCAACAGCTCCCGTGCGGCACGGTTGGCGTAGATCACATGGCGGTTCTGGTCGAGCAGGACGACCGGGTCGGGGAAGGTATCGTAGATCGGACGGTCGATGGGCACGGCGTCACCCAACAGTCTCTGGAGTGAGCGGGTTGGTCGCTATTACCCCGTTTCGGCGGCGATCGAAAGGGTTGTTTGACCTATGTCCCGTTCCGACGCGACCCGATTGCGTCCGCCGCGCTTGGCTGCATAGAGCGCTTCGTCGGCGCGTCCGATCAGATTTTCCGGGGCGTCGTCGGCGCTTAGGCTGCCGGCGCCGATCGACACTGTGATCTTGCCATGGTCCTCGCCGGTTTGCTTGTTGACCACCTTCTTCGAGCCGATAGCACGGCGGATGTTCTCTGCCACAACCAGTGCGTCGGCTAGGCGCGTATCGGGGAGAATTACGGCAAATTCCTCGCCGCCGTAGCGGGCCGGGATGTCACGGCCCTTGACGCTTTCTTTCAGCGTCGCGCCGAGCAGGCGCAGGACCTGGTCGCCGATCTGATGGCCGAAGGTATCGTTGAATTTCTTGAAATGGTCGATGTCGAGCATCAGCAGGCTGAGATCCGTCGCTTCGGCCACCGCCTCGGCAGCGAGGCGGTCGAGTTCGAGATCGAACTTCTTGCGATTGGGAATACGCGTCAGCGCGTCGGTGAAGGCTTCCTCTCGCATGGCGTCGAGATCGTCCTTGAGGAGTCGGATTTCGCCGAGCGACTGGTCGAGCCGTCCTTCCAGGAACTCTGTATGGTCGCGCATTTCCTGCGTGGCATCGACGATATTGGCGATGGCGACTTTCAGTTCGCTCTGGTCGCCGCCTTGTAGCGCCATGGCGAAGGCGCCGAGCGCGCGGCCGAACTCACGGGTATTGCCACCAGTACGGCTGAACGCCTCCAGTACGCCCCCGAGTTCGCCCTCGAGCCTGGCGGCGGCCTCCGCCAATTGGGCATCGTCGCCGGCATCCGGAAAGAACTCGGCATGCAGCGCCTTCAACTGCTCCTTGGGAAATTCCCGACCGTCGGTGAGAATGCGATCGATGGCGCGGACCAGGCCCGGGACGGCGCCAGAAACGTAATTGTACCAGATCTCGAAGTTCTGCGGATGCGCCGCAACGGAATGCCGGCGCATCAGTTCCAGCGCCCGTTGGGCGAAGTCGCTGGCCGTGTCGCTGCGTTCAAGGTAGGTCACGTTTCAGCCCTTTTCATCGTATTTGCCACCTCTTCGGTCATTTCGGCCGGCGCCCGATGGCGATCGACCGGCCCGCCTCGGGCGGCGGCGGCAATCTATCGGACGCGGCCTTCAACGCATCTAGGCGGCCGCGCACGTCTGCCGGCATGGCGGCAGCGCGCCTCGCATTCATGTCGATGTATATCAGCAGCAATTCGTTGGTCGCCACCGTCTCCTGCTCGATGCCGGCCCGGAACATGCGGTGAAACACGCGCATCCGCTTGTCGTCGACGTCGAGCACGCGGGTGTCGACCTCAAGGCCTTCGCTGGCCATCACTTCGTTTAGGTAGGAGACATGCGACTCGACCACGAACGCGGAGCCGCCCATCGCGTCTCGGCTGGCGGCGTCGAGACCGATTTCGTCGAACAGCCCGTCGGTGGCGTGGTCGAAGACGAGTACGTAGTAGGCGACGTTCATGTGCCCGTTGTAATCGACCCAGGCATCCTGAACAGTCTCCCGGTGGCGAATCGGCAGTGGTTGGTTGACCGCGTCCACTTTCTAATACGCTTTCCTTAAATTCTCGGGCACCATGCTACCACGAACACTTGCCGTCGCGTGTGCCACAAATCACACGGCCGCTGTAAAGGCGAGTGAACGGAGGGCGTCGACGGCGCCTTGGGGGGTACAGGAAATGAGTGCGTAAATGACGGATTTGCTCGTCGTCGACGGTTTACGGCGTCCCGGCCTCGAACCGGCCAGCCTGAGTGTCGCGGCCGGCGCCTGCATTGCCGTGCTCGGCGGCTCGGGCAGCGGCAAAAGCCTCTTGCTTCGCGCCATCGCCGATCTCGACGTTAACGAAGGCAACGTAAGTTTGGACGGCAAGGCGCGCAGTGAAATGCCGGCGCCGTCGTGGCGCCGCCGGGTGGTTTACGTGCCTGCCGAATCGGGCTGGTGGCGCGACCGTGTCGGCGAGCACTTCGACGATCCTGATGGCATTGTCGGCGTGCTGCATCGCCTCGGATTGCCGCCCGATTGCATGGACTGGCAGATTTCGCGTTTGTCCACCGGTGAAAGGCAGCGCCTGGCATTGGCACGCGCGCTCAGTCTGGCGCCGCCGGTGCTGCTTCTGGACGAGCCGACCTCGGGCCTCGACGACGAAACCACGCTCAAGGTCGAGGCCATCCTGCACGAAAAACTGGCCAGCGGCACCGCCATCGTCCTGGTCAGCCACGACGACGATCAGGCGCGGCGGCTGGCGTCCACGCGCTACCGCATGACTAAAGGCGTGCTGACGCGCCAGGAAGCGGGAAGCAGCGCATGAGCTTCATCGCCCTCGACTATTGGGACGTGGCGTTGGCAGCTTCGCTGCTGATCGTCAACGGCGGCCTCTCGATCGCGTTTCGCCTCGGCCTCGAGCGCCGCCTCGCCATTGCCGCCGTGCGCATGGTGGTGCAACTCACCCTGGTTGGCCTGGTGCTGAAGGCGTTGTTCGCGGCGTCTTCTCCGTGGCTGACCACGCTGGCTGCGCTCGTCATGGTCGGTTTCGCCGGCCGCGAGGCGATGGCCCGCCAGGACCGCAGCTTTACCGGATTTTGGTCATACGGCATCGGTACGTCGGCCATGTGCGTGGCGGCGACCGGCCTGGTGTCTCTGCCCGGCATGATGACCGGCCAGATCCTGGCCGGCGTCGATCCGGTCGAGGCGGTCAAATACCAACTGCTGGTGATGTTTTTGATCGGCGGCGGCACGGCGCTCGGCGTGTTCGCGGCGGTGATGGCCGGCGCCAGACGCCTTACCGACGCCCGCCACCGGCTTCGACTGGACCGGCTGATTGCAGCCGAAGACCGGAAATAGCGCCGATTTCCGCCGTTTCGACGTTGCCGCACCCCATGCACAGGTGTAAAAGCGGGCACGCTATTTCAATAACTTGGCGTGGCGACGCATGAACGACAGTCCGGATTCCGCAAGCCAGCCTGAGGCCGACGTTGCACGCCGCCCTGAACTCGCGGTCGTCGTCCCGGCACGCAACGAGGCCGACAACGTCGGCCCGCTGGTCGACGAGATCGCCGCCGCGTTCGCCGGTCGCGACGTCGAGATCATTTTCGTCGACGACGGCAGCGACGATGGCACCGATCGTGCGCTGGCCGATGCGGCCGGCCGCCACCCGGCGCTGCGCATCGTCCGCCATAGCCGCGCCTGCGGCCAAAGCACCGCCATCGTTTCCGGCGTCCGCGCGGCGCGCGCGCCAGTGATCGTCACCATGGACGGCGACGGCCAGAACGATCCGGCCGACGCACCCAAGCTGGTCGAGGCCTACGGCGCTCAAGGCGGCGGCGACAAGCTGATGATCGCCGGCCACCGGGTCAATCGCCGCGACACCTGGCTCCGGCGGTTTTCGTCGAAGGTTGCCAACGGCGTGCGCGGCGCGCTCCTGGGGGATGCCACGCCCGATACCGGCTGCGGCCTCAAGGTATTTTCCCGGTGTGCGTTTCTGGAAATGCCCGCCTTCGACCACATGCACCGGTTCTTGCCGGCCTTGATGATACGTTCCGGCGGACGGGTCGTCTCCGTCGCGGTCAATCACCGCGCACGCACCCGTGGCACGTCGAAGTACGGTGTCTGGAACCGGCTTTGGGTCGGCATCGTCGATCTGTTCGGCGTGATCTGGCTGATCCGCCGTCCGGCCAATCCAACGCCGCCGACGGAGACCGACGCCGGATGAGCGCCAAGGGCATCCTGCGCGGTTTGGTGTTCCTCGCTTCGTTGGTCGCGATCGGTTTTCTGGTCCGGGCGCTGCAGCTCGATTCATTTCTCGACAAGGCATGGATCGATACCGAGATCCGCGGCCGCGGCCTGACCGGCGAGATGCTGCTGGTGGCGACCGGTGCGGTATTCGTCGCCGTCGGTCTGCCGCGCCAGATCATCAGTTTCCTCGCCGGCTACGGCTTCGGCTTCGTCGCCGGGCTCGGGCTTGGGTTGGCGGCAACCACGCTCGGCTGCATCATCTCTTTTGTCTCTGCGCGGTGCCTGAGCCGCGACGTGATCGCGCGCCGCTTTCCTGGACGGGTCCGGCGGATTGACGATTTCCTCGCCGACAACCCGTTCACGATGACGCTGCTTATCCGTTTTCTGCCGGCGGGTTCCAACCTAGTCACCAATTTGGCCGCCGGTGTCTCCAGCGTCGGTTGGCTGCCGTTCGTCGCCGGGTCGGCCGTCGGCTATGTCCCGCAGACCGCCGTGTTCGCTCTGGTCGGCAGCGGTATCGGCGTCGATCCGGTGTGGCGCATCGGGCTCAGTGCCGTGCTCTTCGTCGCTTGCGGTGGGCTCGGCATCCACCTCTACCGGCGCTACCGCCACGGCAAGAGCCTCGAGGCCGAGAATGGCAACGGCGGCAACGAAGCCGCGGCGCAACCGTCGGAGTCCGCCTGATGATCGCCGCCGGCGCATCGGGGCGCGAATGGGCGGTGTTCACCACCGTCTTGTGGTTGGCGGTGACGCTGGTAGCGCTCGGGCTCAGGCCGCCACTGCCGGTCGACGAAACCCGCTATCTGGCGGTCGCCTGGGACATGTGGCGCGACGGAAATTACATCGTGCCGCACCTGCACGGCGAACCCTACAGCCACAAGCCGCCTTTGCTGTTCTGGCTGATGACGGCCGGCTGGCACGTGTTCGGTGTCAACGACTGGTGGCCGCGATTGGTGGCGCCGCTGTTCGGTCTTGGCAGCATGGTATTGACCATGCGGCTTGCGCTCGCGTTGTGGCCTGGTTTGGTGCGTGCCGGTGCGCTGGCCCCGGTATTGCTGTTCGGCGCCATCTTCTGGACCGTCTTCGGTACGCTGACCATGTTCGACATGATGCTGGCGCTGTTCACGTTGCTGGCCATTTCCGGGCTCGTCGGCGCGGCCAGGCACGGTGGCCGTGGCGGTTTCGTCCTGGCAGGCGTGGCGATCGGCTTGGGCGTCCTGGCGAAAGGCCCGGCCATTCTGCTGCACGTGCTTCCCGCCGCGCTCACGGCACCGTGGTGGGTGCCGCTGCTGGCCGTCGCGCCGGCCACGTTCGATCGTCGGCGTTGGTACATGGGGGTTGCCGGCGCCGTCGGCCTCGGCGTCGTAATTGCGCTTGCCTGGGCGATCCCGGCCGGCATCAAGGGCGGTGCCGAATACCGCGCCGCCATCTTCTGGGGACAGTCGGCCGAACGCATGGTCGATTCCTTTGCCCACGCCAGGCCGTGGTGGTGGTATGCCGCCGTGTTGCCGGGCCTAGTCGTGCCGTGGCTGGTATGGCCGCCGCTGTGGCGGGCTTTTCGGCGATTGCCCGGCCTCATCGGCGACGGCGGCATGCGGCTCTGCCTGACCTGGTTCGCCACCGCCTTCGTCGCCTTCTCGCTGATCAGTGGTAAGCAGTTGCACTACCTGCTGCCGGAGTTTCCGGCGTTGGCACTGCTCGCCGCGCGCCTGCTCGGCCCCGTCGATGCCACCGATGCCGAGATTGACGCCCGGCCGTTGGACCGCTGGTTGCCAGGCGGCCTCGCCATGGCGCTCGGAGCCGCCGTCATGGTGGCGCCCAGGCTGCATTTGCCGGAGCGGGCGATGGAGACCGTCAGCGAAATCGAGCCGATCTGGGGCCTTGTTTTGATCGCGGGTGCGCTTGTCGTGGTGTTTCCGGCGACGGGGCTGATTCGCCAAGCCGTTCGGCTCGCTTCCGTATCCGCGTTCATGGTGATCGCCGTCCATCTCGCCGCCAAACCGCTGCTGGCCAAGCGCTACGATCTTGAGGCCATGGCCGGGCATATCGCCGCGCTGGAACGCGACGGCAAGGAAATCGCCTATTTCGGCAAGTATCACGGCCAGTTCGATTTTCTCGGCCGGCTCAAACGGCCGATTACAGCGATCGGCCTCGACACCGGCGACGAGGAAAAATTCCTCAAAGCCAACCCAGCCGGCGTGGTCATCGCCAAATACGACAACCTGCCAACCGAGGCCGCACCCTTGTTCACCCACTATTTCCGCTCCTATATCTACGCCGCCTGGCCGGCGGCGGCGTTGACCGCGCACCCCGGATTGGGCAGCCGGCGCTGATCCAAGAATTTTTTGTGGCGGGGTTGACACCCTGGGCATAACCGCTTACATCCCTGGCACTCATAGGGGGCGAGTGCTAACAAGCCCTGGGTAAGTATCTGAACTTAAGCAAATCTTATGGAGGAAGAGACGATGAAATTTCGTCCGCTGCATGATCGCGTTCTGGTTCAGCGCGTAGAGCAGGAAGCGAAGACCGCCGGCGGCATCATCCTGCCCGATACGGCGCAGGAAAAGCCGATGGAAGGCAAAGTCATCGCGGTTGGCGCCGGCATTCGTAGCGAAGACGGCAAGGTATCGCCGCTCGACGTGAAGAAGGGCGACCGCATTCTGTTCGGTAAGTGGTCGGGTACCGAGGTCAAAGTCGATGGCGTCGACATGTTGATCATGAAGGAATCCGACATCATGGGCATCATCGAGTAAGGGAGACCACTGAAAATGGCTGCCAAAGAAGTTAAATTCTCATCCGACGCCCGCGCGCGCATGCTGCGCGGTGTCGATATCCTCGCCGACGCGGTCAAGGTGACCCTCGGCCCCAAGGGCCGCAACGTCGTCCTCGACAAGGCCTTCGGCGCGCCGCGCATCACCAAGGACGGCGTCAC
>JAYOXJ010000056.1:0-14668 GCA_038152725.1 Rhodospirillaceae bacterium | reverse complement strand
CGATACCCCCATGGCGGCCGTGAACCGGTCCCATTCGTACTGTTCGTAGAAAATGACGAAATTCCAGCCGGTTTCGTCATAGAGCTTCTTGAAGAAAGGCGCGATGAGGTCGAGCACGAAAGCCTCCATCGGCTAACGGGGACCGGGCGCGGCCCGTTTTCGGTGCCGCGCCGGCCAAACCCTTAGTTCGGGATGTAGGCTTCGAACTTCTTGTTCATCGACTGCAGGTAGGCGGTCGGCTGGATGCCCCACTTCTTCTCCAGTTCGACCAGGCGGCCCGAGCGGTGCCAGTTGTAGGTCATGCCGGACATGAACTGGCCCCAGATGCCGTCCACTTCTTCAAGCGGCACGGCGAGCGCCCAAGGGGTATCGTCCTCGGTCTTGAGCGGCATTTCGAAGCCGTCCCATTCGCCCGACGCGAGGTCGGCCATGATCGACGAGTCGTCATAGACCCAGGCCACGCACTTGCCGTCGCGGAGTGCTTGCTTGGCTTCGGCGTTGCCGACGAAGGCGACGATCTTGGCGCCGTAGCGCTGCGACACCTGCTTGTTGTAGAAGGCGCCCTGCTTGCCGCAGACCGGCTTGTCCTTGAGGTCGGCCCAAGTCTTGAGCACGCCCTTCTTGGCCAGCACGTTGGTGCCCGACGTGTAGTAGTTCGGGTCCGGCACGCCCACTACCTTGCGGCGGTTGGCCTTGTCCGACATGGTCGCGATCATCAGGTCGATCTTGCCCTGCTGCAGGAACTGCATGCGGTTGGAAGATTGCACCGGCACCAGTTCGAGCGACACGCCGAGCGCGTTGGCGACGTCCTGGGCCATGTCGATTTCCATGCCGACCAGTTTGCCGCTGGCATCGCGGAAGCCCCAAGGCTTGTAGTCGGCCTTGACGCCGACCACCACCTTGCCGCGTTCGAGCACTTTCTTGAAGCGGTCGTTCTTGGCTTCGGCCTGGGTCGCGGCGAGCGCGAAAGCGCCCATCACGGCCAGCGACAGCGCCACGCGAGAAATGGTTTTAATCATTGAATTTCCTCCTGGTTTTGATGACGTGACGGAAAAAACCACCGCCACGGCACCTGATTTCTTGGTTATCCGACAATTCAGAGCGGAAATGGTCAGGGCCTGTCAAGGCGCGATCCTGGAAAGGTGGCTTTGCGCTGGCGGCTCGGCGACCCCGATCGCCGCCCAAACCTTGGCTTTGGCGGCGCTTGTAAAAAATTATGCATTATATATAATTTTAACCTAAGTGGAGATTCTGACGATTTTCAGGGTTTTCGAATGACGGCGATTTTGACGAAAAAGGCGTTGGCACGGACCAGCCTGATGAACGCGATCCGCGCCGGCCGCTACCGGCCGGGCCAGCGCCTGCGCCAGAACGACATCGCCCGCGACCTGGGCCTGAGCAGCACGCCGGTGCGCGAGGCCTTGACCGATCTGATCGGCACCGGGCTGGTTTCCTACGAAGAACACCGCGGCGTGCGCGTGGCCGAGATCGATCCCGAACGGGTGCGCCATGTCTACCAGGCGCGCAAGGTCATCGAGCACGAAGCCGCCCGCCTTGCGTTCAAGGGGATCGACGGCGCCTTGCTGGCACGATTGCGGTCGCTCTTGCACGACATGGCGGCGTTTCGCCGGGCGGGGCAGTTCGATCAATTGATGCTTGCCGACGAGGCGTTCCACCTGACCATCCTGGAGGCCAGCGGTAACCCTTATCTGGTCGGCGCGGCGCGGCATCTCTGGGACGGCTTTCCGCGCTACTTCATTTGGCTCTCGGAGGCGCGCATGGACCAATCGATGGACGAGCACGCGGGTATGATCGACGCCGTCGCCGCCGGAGACAGAAAGGCGTTCCTGGCCGCCGTCGACGAACATCTCGACCACTCCATGGCGGCGGTGCTCGCCTATCTCGAACAAACCGCAAATGAACCGGAAGGACACGGCGATGACCGATGATTTGAAACGCGCGGCACGGGAACTTCTCGTGCGCTATGGCGGCGACAGCTTCCCGGAACTCTTCGTCTCGGCCAAGGGGAGTGTCGTCACCGACGCCCAGGGCCGCGAAATTCTCGATTTCACGTCGGGGCAGATGTGCGCCACCGTCGGCCACAACCATCCGGCCATCGTCTCCGCCATGGAAGAGGCAGGCAGGAAGGCGATCCACATGTTCTCCGGCATGATCCCGGAAGTGGTCGCGGAGCTGGCGCTGAAGCTCGCCCACTGGTTGCCCGCGCCGCTCAGGAAGTCACTGTTTCTTTCGACCGGCGGCGAGTGCAACGAGGCGGCGCTCCGCATGGCCAAGATGCATACCGGCGGCCACGAGGTGATCGCGCTCGGCGGCTCCTGGCACGGCACCGGCGCCGGCGCCGCCGCCGTTTCCTTTGCCAGCGACCGGCGCGGCTACGGCCCGACCATGCCGGGCAGCTACGTCATCCCCGAACCCAATGCCTACCGCTGCCCGGTCGAGCATTGTCGCGACGCCTGTGACGGCACCTGCCTTCGCGTCGGGCTCAACATGTTTGACATGGCGTCACGTGGCGAAGGCGCGGCGATCATCGCCGAACCGATCCTCAGCGCCGGCGGCGTCATTGTGCCGCCGGACGACTACTTCAAGATGCTCGACAAGGAAGCCAAGAAGCGCGGCATGCTGCTGGTTTTCGATGAGGCGCAGACCGCCTTTGGGCGCATTGGTTACAAATTCGCGGCCGAGCGCTTCGATGTCGTTCCCGACATCATGACAGTCTCGAAAACGCTCGGTGGCGGCGTGCCGCTGGCCGCCACCATCACCACAGATGCCATCGAGGAGGACGTCCACGCCAAGGGTTTCACATTTTATACCAGCCACGTCTCCGATCCGCTGCCGGCAGCCGTCGGCCTCGCGGTGATGTCGACGATCGAGGACGAGAACCTGATCGAGCGCGCGCATAAAATGGGCGCCATGCTGCGCGAGCGGCTGGAGGCGCTGCAGCAAAAGTACGAGGCCATCGGCGACGTCCGCGGCGAGGGCATGCTGCTCGGTGTCGAACTGGTCAAGGACCGCGAGAGCCGTGAGCCGGACCACCAGCTCGGCGGCATCACCACCGAACGCTGCTTCCAGATGGGGCTTTCGATGAACATCCGCCGGCGCCCGGAGCGTGGCGCGGTTTGGCGCATCGCGCCGCCGCTGACCGTCAGCGAGGACGAGATCGACAGGGGTGTCGCCATCCTCGACAAGGCGCTCGGCGACAGCCTCGATGCGCGCGCCCGCGGCGCGGCTTGAGGCGGTGCGAACCATGGAGATCGCCGGCCGGACGGCCCTGATCACCGGTGCCGGCACCGGCATCGGCCGCGCCACAACACTCGCGCTGGCTCGGGCCGGTTGCCGTGTCGTCGCCTGCGGCCGGCGCGCGGGCCCGCTCGAGGACCTCGCCAGGGCGGCCGAGGGCGCCGCCGTGCTCGCTCACATCCTCGACGTCACCGACAAGGCCGCCGTCGATGCGTTGCCGGATCGCCTGCCGGAGGGTTGGCGCGACATCGGCATCCTCGTCAACAACGCCGGTCACGAGGTCGGCGGGCGGCGGCGCATCGACGAAGGCACCGCCGACGAGTGGGAGTCGATCGTTGAGACCAATGTGCTCGGCCTGATGCGGGTCAGCCGTGCTTTGGTGCCTGCCATGGTGGCGCAGGGCTACGGCCATGTCGTCAATATCGGTTCGGTCTCGGGGCTTCGTCCGAACGCCACGCGCACAGCCTACGCCGCCTCCAAGCACGCGGTCCATGGGTTCTCCGAAAGCCTGCGCATGGATTTCGCAGGCAGCGGTGTTCGCGTCACCGAGATCATGCCGGGTATCGTGCGCACCGAATTCGCCGAAACGCGCTGGGGCGACGCCGACAAGGCACGCGAGTTCTACGGCGGCTTCGACGATTCCATGGAGCCCGACGACATCGCCGCCGCGATTCTCTACGCGCTGACGCAGCCGGCGCGGGTCGATGTGGCGCAGATCGTACTCATGCAATCGTCCATGAAATAGGGCGATGACGGCATGTGCGGAGCCGACGGCACTTGAAAACGCAGTGCGGCGTCCCCAACATGTCATGCAATCACAGGGCTAGGCTGCGTGCATGGCGAAAGAGGCCGAGGAACAATTGCCGGAAAGCATCACCGTGGTTTCGCCGTGCATCGGCGTGTGCCAATTGAACGGTGCCGGCGACTATTGTCTCGGTTGCCACCGCACCACCGATGAGATCGGTGCCTGGCGCATGGCCGATCTCGAGGGCAAAGCCAAGATTCTCTGCCGCGCCTATCTCAGATGGAAGAAGGACGGCCCGCCCGATCCCGCGGACAAGCTCGCCGTCCTGAACCACGCCGAAATGGCCGAGCGCTTCCGGCTGATGGGCTTCGCCACCTAAGTTCCGTTTACTTCTTGTCGAGTTGCGTGGCGCCGTTCCAACTCGCCGGCGGCGGCTCGGCGATATAGCCCCGGCATTTTTCCGAGAGCAAAGCGACGACGGGGTCGTCCGGCACCTCGGCAGCCAGTTCGCCGAGCTGCGCCAGCGCATCGTCGAAGTCGCGATGCAGGTAGAAGTCGAATGCCTGCTCGTACTTGACGGCACGGCGCAGCACGTCGGCGCCGACATAGAACGCGGCACCTTGAGCGCGCTCGCCCAAAAGTTCGAAGATGGTGATCGGAATCGTGGTGCCCTTGGCCTCGACGATGTCGACGCGCCGGAACAGGTAATCGGCCGAAGCCTTACGACGCAAATTGCTGCTGACCAGGATGAAGGTTCCATAGAATTTGTTGAGACCTTCGAGCCGGGCCGCCAGGTTCACGCCGGACCCCAGACAGGTGTACTGCATGCGGTCGCGTGCGCCGACGTTGCCGACAAGCACCTCCGCCGTGTGAAGACCGAACCGGGTCTTCATCACCGGTTTGCCGGCGGCGGCGAATTCGGCGTTGAGATCTTCGGATATATGGTACGCCGTCAACGCCGCGCGGCAGGCGTTGTCGACGTGCATCGGGTCTTCGGTCGGCGCATTCCACATCGCCATGATGGCGTCGCCGATGAACTTGTCGATGGTGCCCATGTTGGCCTGGACGCCGAACGACAGGCGTTCGAAGTACTCCGACGCCTGCGACATGATCTCTTCCGGCGTCATCCGCTCCGTCATGGTAGTGAAGCCTTCGACGTCGGTGAACAGCAGCGTCACCTCGCGCCGGACACCGCCGACCTCTGCCATGCGGTCGCCGCGGATCAGTTCACGCACCACGTCGCGCGGCACGAACCGCAGGAACATATCGAGCGCGCTCCGCATCCGTTCCATCGAAGTCTGCAGCTCCTTTATCTCGTCGAACGGAGAATCGAAGGTATTGATGCGCGACAAATTGAGCGCGGTGATCTGGTCGGCGACATGGCGCAGCCGGACGACCGGGCGGGAAATCCAGCCACCCATGACCGCGACGACGAAGACCGAGAAGATGACGATGACCACGGCCAATCCGAGCGAGCTGTATAGAGCGGTCATCAGACCGCCGATGTAATCGTCGACCGCGGCTGCGCTGACCAGGGTCCAGCGCACAAGACCGTCCTTCGGCGGCATTCTGGCGAAGCCAAGGTATTCCTTGCCGGCCGCCTTGAACGTGAAGCCCGCGGCATTGGCCGCGTTGGCGACGCTAACGGCTTTTGCCAGCTTTGGGTCGTTCATTTCGCCGAGGGTAATCAACTCGACGCCGTTTCCGGCCGCATTCGGTTTGAAAAGTTCTGCCCTGGCGGAATGCGCCACCATGCGCGACTTGTCGTCGATCACGGCGAACACGCCATTCGCGCCCGGCTGTAGGCGCCGGGCCAGGCCGGCCAAATCGTTGAGGGAGAGATCGACGCCGACCACGGCGCTCGGCACGGCGCGGACCGGGCGCGATACCGTCATGCCCGGCTTCTTCAGGCTGGCGAAGACATAGACGTCGGAAATCGCCGTTTTCTGCTCAGTTTGCGCTTTCTTGAACCAGGGCCGTGTACGCGGGTCGTAATCCGAAGGCTCGCTGGAAATCAGGTTGGCACTCAGCAGTTCGGCGCCCGCGCGGTCGAAATAGCGCCACTGGGCGGTGCGAACGCCGCCCGCCGGTACTGGTTCGATCACCCGCCACGCCATGGCGGCTTCGTCGGGCATGCCCGCGACCTTGCGATGCGTACCGTCGGCACCGGTCAGGTTGATGGCCTGGATGAAGGCGCCGTCGTGAAAACCGACGAAAACGCCGTAGATGTCGTTATTGTTGCGCAGGCCCACCGTCAGCGCGTTGAGCAGCGCTTCGGGTGTGCGCCATTCGAACATTTCCGGCGCCATGCCGGCGATCGTCTCGGCGGTCAGCGAGGCCTGGCCGACCAGTCCGTCGATGGTCTTTTGCGCCGTCTCCGCGGCCTTGGCGATGTCGTCTTTCGCCGACGCGAGAATGATGTCGCGGCCGCTGAAAAAGCTGAGGCTGGCGACGAGCGAAATGGAAATCGCCGTGAATAGGGCGAAGACCGTGGTGATCGTCATTCGGATGGGTAGTTTGATCCGACCCCGCAGAGCGCTTAGGTTGTCAGTCTGCATCGTAATCTTCCGTTGCGGACCTTTCTTGTCTTAATGTCCTGTGCCGGGGGTTAAACAGACGCGAACCCTCGCGCATGCGACCCATGGGCCACAATGCTGTCGAAAGCATGACAATCGGCTGATCGGTGAAGTCCTTCACCTTATATCGAAACGGCAGTACTGGCTTTCGTTTCATCGACCCTACATGAAACACGATTTTCACGTCTATAGTTTGTATTTTGGAAATGTGCGGAGCACGTGCGCAAACGATAATCCCTGTAGTGAAGAGGCCCGGTTCATCATGCTTGCGTACCTGACCTTGATTTTCGCCTGTCAGCTGGCCGGGGAGTTTTTGGTCTCGGCGCTCGGCATCCCGATACCCGGGCCCGTGGTCGGCATGGCCATGCTGTTCGGCGGGTTGCTGTTGAAAGGCTCGTTGCCGGACGATCTCGGCAAGATGGCCGATGTGCTGATCTCGCATCTGTCATTGCTGTTCGTGCCCGCCGGCGTCGGCGTGCTGCTGCACGCTAGGCTGATCGGCAGCGATCTCGTGCCGATCTCGGTGTCGCTCGTGGTCAGTACGCTACTCACCATCGCGGTCACAGGAAAGCTGATGGAATTCCTCGAGCGTCGCGAGGATGCGGCCGGCGGCACGAACGCCGGAGGACCCGGCTCATGAAAGGCTTTCAGGACATCTGGGTCTATCTCAGCACGAGTCCGCTGCTGCATCTGACGCTGACGCTGTTCGCCTACGTCGTCGGCATGTCCCTATACCGCAAGGCCCGCTCGAGCCCGCTCCTGAACCCGGTGCTGATCGCGGTCGTCATTCTGGTTGCCGTCCTGGTGACGACCGATACCAGCTACCAGAGCTATTTCGACGGCGCCCAATTCGTCCATTTCCTGCTCGGCCCGGCGACGGTGGCGCTGGCGATACCGCTTTACCGCCAGTTCGACCAGATACGCCGCTCGGCCAAGGCCATCGCCATCAGCCTTATTTGCGGCTCGGCGACGGCGTCGGCGTCCGCCGTTCTGATCGCCTGGATCCTGGGCGGGTCGGACCTCACGTTGATTTCGCTGGCGCCCAAGTCGGCGACCGCGCCGGTGGCTATGGGCATTTCCGAGCAGTTCGGCGGCCTGCCGTCCCTGACCGCGGTGCTGGTCATCGCCACCGGCATCCTGGGTGCGGTGTTCGGCCCCTACGTGCTCAACCTGGCGAGGATCACCAGCTGGTCGGCGCGGGGTTTCGCCATCGGCACTGCTAGCCACGGCATCGGCACCGCCAGGGCGGCGCAGGTCAACGGCGTCGCCGGCGCATTCGCCGGCCTCGCCATGGGCCTTAATGCGCTGGCGACGGCGATCCTGCTGCCGCTGGTGTGGTTCCTCTTCTAGCCTTCGGTTTCCGGCCGTCACTTACCTTTGAAGCTGGGCTTGCGCTTCTCGACGCGCGCGCGCACGCCTTCGAGCGCGTCCTCGCTCGACCACACGGCATCAGCCAGTGCCGCCGCCTCGCCGCGTTCGGGGAGGTCGAAGACGCTCATCTGCCGCAGGATCAACCCCTTCATGGCCTTGAGCGATAACGGCGCATTGGCGGCGAGCCGCTCGGTCAGGCGCGCGACCTCGGCGTCCAGTTCCGTTTCCGCCACCGCGCGGGCGACGACGCCGAGCGCCGCCAGGCGATCGCCCGAGAGCGGATCGCCCAACAGCAGGAACTCACGGCCGATCACTGGTCCCGCAGCTTCCATGATCTTCTTGGTCAGGAACCAGGTGGTGGCGACGCCGATCTGCGCCAGCGGCATGGCGAAGCGGGCATCCAGCGCGGCGACGGTGAAGTCGCAATGCAGCGCCAACTCGCAGCCGCCGGCGATGGCCGCGTCCTGGACGCGGGCCACGGTCGGCAGCGGGTAACGCTGTACGGCATCGAACATGGTTTCGATCAACTGCGCGGCGGCCGGATCGACGCCGCCGGTGGAAAGCTCCAGCCCCGCGCAAAACGACGGCCCCTCGCCGCGGATCACGGTGACCCGCTCGTCAGCCGGCGGTGGCGCCGTGAACAACTCGCGGATCTCGACCATCATTTCGTCGGTCAGCGCGTTGCGCTTTTCCGGCCGTGCGATGATGACGTTGCGGACGGGGCCTTGGCGTTCGACTCGAATTTGCGACATGCGGCGTTCCTTATGCTTCCGGCCCGTCACTCGGGCAGTTCGTCGTTGGCGTTGCCGAGCGCCGGCGGTGCTGTCCGCATCGCCGGACGCACGCCGTCGACGGAAATCGGCAGGCCGACCAGGGTCAAGGGCGTGCCGGCGACCGGCTGCAGGATGTCGAGCGCCAGGGTCTGCGGCGTTTCCAGCACTTCCGGGATGGTCTGGATCGGCGCCGACGGCACGCCGGCGGCGCGCATCTTCTCGACCCAGTGTTCGCGCGGATGCTTGCCGACGATGGCCTGGATGGCGTCGACGATTTCGGCCTTGTTGGCGAGGCGGCCCGGATTGGTCTTGAACCGCTCGTCCTTGGCCCATTCGGGCTTGCCGATGGCGGGGCAAAGCTTGGCGAACAGCCGGTCGTTGCCGGCCAGGATCATGAACGGACCGTCGGACGCCTCGAACGCCTGATAGGGCACCACCGCCGGGTGGCCGGTCGCCTGGCGCGCCGGCACCTTGCCGGTCATCCGGTATTCGGCCATGTGGTAGTTGCCCCAGGCCAGCGTAGTCTCGTAGAGCGACGTGTTGATGACGCAGCCCGCGCCTGTCTGGCTGCGGTGATGCAGCGCCGCCAGGGCGCCGATGGCGGTCCACATGCCGGTGCCGAGGTCGACCACCGATATGGCGACGCGCGCCACCGGCCCGTCGGGGTGGCCGTTGATGCTGACCAGGCCGCCGTAGGCTTGCATCAGGGGTTCGTAACCGGGCTGGTCCTTGAGCGGGCCCAGGTGTCCGAAGGCGCCGACGTCGCAGTAGATCAGCCGGGGAAAGCGTTTACGCAGGTCGGCCGGGCCCAATCCGAGCTTGGCCGGCGTGCCGGGGCGCAGGTTGTGCAGGAAGATATCGGCGTCGGCGAGCAGCTGCATCAGCTTGGCCATGTCGTCCGGCTGGGTGACGTCGAGGACCACCGACTTCTTGTTGCGGTTCAGTGTCTGGTACATGGTCGTGGTGTCGTCGGTGACCTTGGCGCCCCAGCCGCGCGCGTCGTCGCCGGTCGGGCGTTCGATCTTGAACACCTCGGCGCCGAGATCGGCGAGAATTTGGGTGCCGTAGGGGCCGGCCAGGTTCTGGCCCATCTCGACGACCTTGATTCCATTGAGCAGCATGGCTGTCCTCGCTACGTCCGTCGCGGAACGGGGCGCTCCGCGGTGCCCGTCTTAGCGCCGCCGGAACATCGTTGCAACCGGATGCGGCCGCCGTTTCACGTGCCGAAACTTAGGCCGCCCGCCAGCCGCCCAAATCCGGGCCGAAAAGGCTTGCCGCGGGCGCCGCGAAAGCCTAAGGAGCGGCGGATTTCAACGGCGGTGCCGCGGCCATGCGCCAAACTCTTTTCTCCGTCTCCTCGCTCCTGGTCGGCATGGCGCTGCTCATGCTCGCCAACGGTTCTCTGCCGACGCTACTGGCGGTACGTCTTGCCGCCGCCGGCGAGCCGGCCTGGGTGATCGGCCTGGTGATGGCGCAGTACTTCGTCGGCATCGTCGTCGGGACGCTGTTCGGGCACCGCCTGATCTTCGCCGTCGGCCATATCCGCGCCTTCGCGGCGTTCGGCTCGACCATGTCGGCGGTGACGCTGGCGCATGCGTTCTTCATCGATCCGGTCGCCTGGGGCGCGTTTCGGTTCGTCGTCGGCGCCTGCGCGGTCGGCATGTACATGTGTGTCGAAAGCTGGCTCAACGCGCGCGCTGACAACTCGACACGCGGACAGGTGCTGTCGCTCTACATTATCACCGTCTATCTCTTCCAGGGGCTCGGCCAGTTCCTGATCCAGTTGCCCGACGAGAGCGGTTTCGCGCTCTACGCCTTGATGAGCGTCTTGATGTCGCTCGCCGTGCTGCCGGTGGCGGTGACCCGCGTGCAGGCGCCGGAACTGCCGGCGCAGTCGCGCTTCGATTTCGTCAAATTGTGGCGCACCTCTCCGACCGGCATGGTGGTGGCGTTGGTCTCCGGCCTGGTGCTCGGCGCCTTCTATGGCGTCGGTCCGGTGTTCGCCCAGTATTCCGGCCTCGACAAGGGTGGCACCGCGCTCTTCATGAGTGCGGTCATCATCGGCGGCCTGGTGCTGCAATGGCCGATCGGCCGGGCCAGCGACGGGCGCGACCGGCGCGGCTTCCTGCTCGGCATCAACATCGCGCTGGTCTGCGTCAGCATTGCCATGGCGCTGGCCGGGCTCTCCGGCTATGCGCTGATCGCGGCGGCGGTCATTTACGGCGGGCTCGGCGGTATCCTCTACCCGATGTCGGTGGCCTACACCAACGACTTCCTGGCGCCGGAAGACCTGGTGCCGGCCGCCGGCGGGCTGGTCATGGCCTACGGCATCGGCGCCGTCGTCGGGCCGCCGGTGGCGGCGGTGTTCATCGAGGCTTTCGGTGCTACCGGGTTGTTCCACTTCACCGCCATCGTCGGCATTGGTGCCGCCGCGGTGATCGCGCTGCGCATGCGCCAACGGCCGGCGCCGACAGCGGCCGAGCAGACCGAGTTCCAAGTCATCGCGCGCACCTCGCCGGTGGCCGGCGAATTGGATCCGCGCGGCGACGGAAACCAGTGATTTTTCGTCGTTTCGGAAAAGTGCCTGGCTGGAGCGGGTAGCGGGAATCGAACCCGCACGTCCAGCTTGGGAAGCTGGCAGGCTACCACTACATCATACCCGCCTCGCGGCCCGATTTACATAACGCCCCCCCGGCCAAAGCGCAAGCCGGCCCAATGCCGCCGCACACGTGAAAATAACCAATATTTGATTGGCGCGTTCCCGACCGTCCGGTCTAGAACGGATCGTGGGCCGCCCGGCGGCCGCGCCGATTTTAAAGCGAAAAGGGCTGAGAACATGAACAAGCTCTCCAGAGCGGCCGGTGCCGCCGGCGCCAAGTTCGCCGACCCTCTCGTCACCGCGAAGGGCGAGGAGCGCGCCGTCGTCGCGCTGACGCATCTGAGTACGCTCTGGTTCAACACCGGCAGCCTCTGCAACATCACCTGCGTCAACTGCTACATGGACTCGAGTCCGACCAACGACGACCTTGCATACCTCTCGCTCGCCGATGTGGTCGGCTATCTCGACGAGGCCAAGGCGCTCGGCATCGCGCTTAAGGAAGTGGCCTTCACCGGCGGCGAGCCGTTCATGAACCGCGACCTCCCCGATATGCTGGCCGACGTGCTGGCGCGCGGCTTGAGCGCCCTGGTGCTGACCAACGCCATGAAGCCGCTGCACCACAAGAAGGCAAGGCTGCTGGAACTCAAGCAACGCCATGGCTCGGCCCTGGCGCTCCGCGTATCGCTCGATCATTTCACCAAGGCCCATCACGAGGACGTGCGCGGCGCGGGTACATGGGATCCAGCCATGGCCGGGCTCAAATGGCTTGCCGAGAACGATTTCAACATTGCGGTCGCGGGCCGCACTTGCTGGGGTGAGGACGAGGTGGCGGCGCGCGAGGGTTATGCGGCGCTCTTTCGCGCCGAAGGCATTCCCTTGGATGCGTCCGACCATGCCCGGCTGGTGTTGTTTCCGGAAATGGACATCGCCGCCGATGTCCCGGAGATCAGCGTCAACTGTTGGGATATCCTCGGCGTGCGGCCGGAATCGATCATGTGTGCCACCTCGCGCATGGTGGTGCGCAAGAAGGGCGCGGCCGCGCCGGTGGTGGTGCCGTGCACGCTTCTACCCTATGATCCGGCGTTCGAACTCGGCGCCGACCTCGCCGGTTCGGCTCGCGCGGTCCGGCTCAACCATCCGCACTGCGCGAAGTTCTGCGTCCTCGGCGGCGCATCGTGCAGCCCGGATTGAGCTTGAAAAAGAGACGTATATGGCGAAGAGCGACATCTACCAGGAACAGACCCTCGGCGTGATCGTCGCCGTCTCGCCCGAATACCTGTCGGACCATTCCGACCCCGAGGACGGCCGCCACGTCTGGGCCTATCACGTTCGCATCGAGAACCGCGGCAATCAGGCCGTCCAGTTGCTGTACCGGCACTGGCGCATCGCCGACGGCCGCGGCGTCACCCACGAGGTGGTCGGCGACGGCGTGGTCGGCGACCAGCCGATCCTTGAGCCCGGCGAGGCGTACACCTATTCCAGCGGCACGCCGCTGGCGACGGCGACCGGTTTCATGTCGGGCCGCTTCCACATGATCGCCGCCGACGGCACCCGTTTCGACGCCGAAGTGCCGGCTTTCTCGCTCGACGGCCCGGACCGGCCGCCCTCGGTCCACTGACGGCGCCCGGCCGCCGGGGTTGACGGCCCGGCGATTTACCCCCATTTCAGAAGCCGGTCCGGCAGCCAAGGCAGCCGGAAAGGGGATTTTTCAAGGGGAAGGACCACGTCATGCCGCCCAAGGACTGCCCGAACGAGGCCGGCCAGGCCGCCGAGCGCCCGACACGCGATCAGGCGGAGGAGGCGGTGCGTACGCTGATCCGATGGGCCGGCGACGACCCGTCCCGCGAAGGTCTGGTCGACACGCCGTCGCGCGTGGTGCGCTCCTACGAGGAGTTTTTCCAGGGCTACGGCGCCGATCCGCGCGAGATTCTGGAGCGCACCTTCGAGGAGGTCGAGGGCTACGACGAGATCGTCCTGCTCCGCGACATCCGGTTCGAATCCCACTGCGAACACCACATGGCGCCGATCATCGGCCGCGCCCATGTCGCCTATCTGCCGCGCCGCCGGGTGGTCGGCATCTCCAAGCTGGCACGTCTGGTTGAGGCCTACGCCAAACGCCTGCAAATCCAGGAAAAGATGACGGCGCAGATCGCCGGCGCCATCGACGAGGTGTTGCAGCCGACCGGCACCGCGGTGGTCATCGAGGCGGCCCACCAGTGCATGACCACGCGCGGCGTGCACAAGTCGGGCGTCACCATGGTCACCAGCCGCATGCTCGGCGCCTTCCGCGACAACGGCGAGACGCGGCGTGAATTTCTCGCCATGATCGGCAATCCGACCTCGGGCGAGGCCTTCGTTTGAGCTGCGGCTCGGGCCGCCGGCCTGGGGTTCATGGTTGACCCGATACCTTGAAATGCGATTGAGTTTGCATCGGGCAGGCCGTTCGCGGCGCTGCCTTCGGTAAACTGCGCGTAGGCTCCACATGGATTTTCGGCCGATATTCCTGGTCATCGGTTTGCTGCTGTCGACCCTTGCGCTGACCATGGCCGTCCCGGCGGTGGTCGATCTCGTCGCCGGGCACGCCGATTGGCAGGTGTTCATGGTCTCCGGCGGCGTCACCTTGTTCGTCGGCGTGGCGACGGCGTTGACCTGCCGTTCCGGCGGCATCGCATTGAACGTGCGCCAGGCCTTCGTCATGACCTCGCTGAGCTGGCTGGTGCTGACTTTCTTCGCCGCGCTGCCGCTGCATTTCTCCGAACTCCGCATGAGCTTCACCGATGCCTTCTTCGAGGCCATGTCCGGGCTGACGACGACCGGCTCGACGGTGATCGTCGGCCTCGACCGTGCACCGCCCGGAATCCTGCTGTGGCGCGGCATCCTGCAGTGGCTCGGCGGCATCGGTATCATCGTCATGGCCATCGCCATCCTGCCGCTGCTGCGGGTCGGCGGCATGCAGCTGTTCCGCATGGAAAGTTCCGATCAGTCCGACAAGGCGCTACCGCGCGCCGCCCAGATCGCCAGTTCCATCACCCTGATTTATGTCGTGCTCACCGGTATCTGGACATTCGGCTACTGGCTCGCCGGCATGACCGGTTTCGAAGCGGCGATCCACGCCATGACCACCATCGCCACCGGCGGATTCTCGACCTCCGACGCTTCCCTCGGCCACTTCAATTCCGCGGCTATCGACTACTGGGCCGCCGCCGGCATGACCGTGGGCGCGCTGCCGTTCCTGATCTATCTCAAGACCCTGCAAGGCGATTGGGGCGCCCTTTTCCGCGATTCCCAGGTGCAATGGTTCCTTTCGCTGGTGATAATGATCATTCTGGCGACGACGACGTGGCTC
>JAYOXJ010000055.1:3537-14798 GCA_038152725.1 Rhodospirillaceae bacterium | reverse complement strand
AACAGGCGCGCGTGTTCGTCCGAATACTCCGCCAGCATGAAACCGCCGCAGGCCGGGATTTCGATGCTGCGGTCGGTTTGCAGATCACGGTTTGCCTTGCGCAGAAAGCCCAGGTTGATTTTCGTGGCGGCGATGCCCTTGGTGTAGCGGAGATCGGTGTCGGTGTTGACCAACGCGCGGCGCTCGATGGCGAGGTTCTGATGCGTGCCTGAGAAACCTTCCCAGCCGTTCCCCCAAACCCTGAGCTTGAAGCCCTTGTCGGCCAGGAACAGAACGTCGTCGCCGCGCTCTGGCGCGAAACTGCCGATGAAGCCGAGATCGGTGCCATAGGCGCCGCGTTCCGTGTCGTTCAGCATGACCGGGCGATGCTGATCGGGGTCGAACGCCTTGTCGACCATGACGCATCGCCTGGCGCCGAGTGTCGGCAGTTCGTTCGGCATAGCGTTGTAGGATTTGGTGGTGAAGATGATGTCGTAGTGGCCGAGCCCCTGGGCATAGGCCCGCGTCCGGTTGAGCGGGCTGAACATGTCGTCTTCCGAATAGGCGCAAATCATCGCGTGCGGCGCAGCGCGTTTGATGGCGACGAGGGTCTCAGGGCGGATCATGTTGCCTTTCTCGATCCACACCAAATCCGGCCTGAAGCTTTGCGCGGCACCGGGCAAGAGCTTGTTGATGCCTTCGGTATCGAGATGGAAGCCGAGCTTCCAGCCGATCCGGAACATCAGCGACAGATGGGGATGACCCTTGTCGTCGCCGCCGATGGCCGTGTGCGAATAGGCCAGCACCTCGGCACCCAAGCGTTTCAGGGCGCGTTCCCGGGCACGGCCCTTGGCATAGGCGTTGAGGTCGCCGATGAACAGGATTCGCGGGTTATCGGGCATCCATCCACTCGTTTGCTGTGGCCGTACGGTTAGTCAAAGGTCTCGTCGGCCCAGGTGTCAACGCGAAAGCGCGAGACAACCCGCGCCGCCGTGGCGGAAGCGGGCCGGCTGTGCTTTAGTGGCGCTCGAATTGACGAGGGTGCTCCCGGGGGCAGAAGCGCGTGTGTGGAATCGCCGGATTGGTTGGTCAGGTCCCGGTCAACGTCGCCGCCGTCGACGCCATGGCCGAACTCATGGCCCATCGTGGGCCCGACGATGCGGGGAAGTGGTCGTCGGCTGACGGCCGGGTCGCCTTCGCGCATCGGCGTCTCGCCATCATCGACCCGACGCCGGCCGGTCACCAGCCGATGGTGAGCGCCGACGGCCAACTGGTCATCACCTACAACGGCGAAATCTACAACTACGTCGAATTGGCAAAAAGCCTGGCGGCGGAAGGGCATCGGTTTCGAACCGGCAGCGATACCGAGGTGCTGCTGGCGCTTTATGAACGCTGGGGAACCGCCGGCTTCAATCAATTGAACGGTATGTTCGCCTTCGCCATCTACGACGGTCGGCAGGGTCGGCTGGTGTTTGCGCGCGACCGCTTTGGCGAGAAACCGCTGCTGTTCGCGCAGGGGGCGGGTTTCTTCGCATTCGCTTCCGAGTACAAGGCGCTCTTGGCCTTGGACGGCGTCTCGTCCGAGATCGATACGGCGCGCCTGCTTACCTTCCTGCACCAGCCGCGCCGCGGCCTGGACGATGCCCGCGATAGCGTATTTGCCGGTGTCCGCCAATTGCTGCCGGGCGAGATGATGACGCTCGATCTCGCCAGCTTGCAGATCGAAGTGTCGCGTTACTGGGATCTCAAGCCCGATGCCGATGCGGCTGGGCTTTCCGACGACGATGCCGTGACGCGGTTCGGCGAACTTTTGAAGGACTCGGTCGCCATCCGCATGCGAAGCGATGTGCCAGTGGGCTCGTGTCTTTCGGGTGGGCTCGATTCGAGTTCCATCGTCTGCCTGAACCGTCTGCAACTCGGCCATGGCGTTCCCTATCACGTGTTCACCGGGCGTTTTCCGGGCAGTGACGCCGACGAGTGGCATTACGCCGAACAGATCGTCCACGCCACGCGCGTCGAAAGCCACGTGACCGAGCCCAAAGCAAACCAACTGGCCGCCGAGATCGACCGTTTCATGTGGATGAATGAGCTGCCGGTTGGCTCGTCTAGCCAGTACGCGCAGTGGTGCGTGTTCCGCATGGCCAAGGAAGCCGGCGTCACCGTGCTGCTCGATGGCCAAGGGGCAGACGAAGTGCTTGGCGGCTACGAACAGTATTTTCGCAATTACATTCGAAGCCTCGTGCAGGCCGGAAATGCACTCGTCGCCTTCGAGGAGGAGCCGGCAATTCGCAAGCGGTATCCACTCGCACTTGCCGACAAGGTCGAGGTCTTGAAGTTGCGCACGCCGTTGGCGCTGAAGCGGACGATGGCGCATCTCCTTAACAAGGGCAGCGACTTCCGTTTCGGGCTGTCGGGAGATGCGTTGGGGGAAATTTCTCCTGCGCCTGAAGGCGAAAGCCCGCTGACGCTGCATGAAGCGCTCCGCGAAGATGCCTTTCATTCGCATCTGCCGACGCTGCTGCGCTACGGTGACCGCAATTCAATGGCACATTCGCGCGAGGTGCGCCTGCCGTTCTGCGACCATCGATTGGCCGAATTCGCCTTCGCGCTTGAACCCGGCAAGCTGATGGGGAATGCCGAGACGAAACGGCTGCTCCGCCGCGCCATGAAGGACGTTTTGCCTGAACGCGTGCGCACGCGCTGGAACAAGCAGGGTTTCCTGCCGCCGCAGGAAAACTGGTTCAAGGACGGTCTCATGGAAATCGCCCGCGACATGGTCCAGAGCCGGGCGTTCCAGGCGCGCGGCTATTGGGATGCGGGCTGGTGGCGGCGCGTCATCGGCCGCCTTGCCAAGGGGGAGGAGCACCTCGCCTGGGTGCTGTGGAAACCGCTCATCGCCGAGGCGTGGCATCTGCATTTCGTCGATGCCGTCCGGCGGGGGCCGCGTCATGCCGTGTTCAAGGGGACGCCGGCATGAAGGCCGTCTTTATCAACCATTGCCACCCGGAGGTGACGCACGTCTGCGGGCTTCGTGCCGGCCGGCTGGCGGCGACTATGGCGGCGCGTGGGCATAGCATCGTGCTGGTGACCGGCCCCGGCCCCGACGGCGAAGACGAGATCGAGGTGCATGACCTCGCGGACCGGTTGGCGGCGCACGACTGGAAACAGCCGCTGCGGCTCGCTTGTCCGCCGTTGAACGCCCGCATGGCAGTCCGCGCGCGCGAAGGCGAGCTTGCCGGCGGCCTGCGCCACGCGGTGATCGCTTGGTCCTATCTGACCATGGGCGGCATGTTTCCAGACTGGCAGGGGGGCGTGGCGCCTTATCTTCCCGTGCTCGCCAATTCATTCCGGCCGGATGTGGTGTGGGGCACCTTCGGCAACACCGACACCTGGAAATTGTGCCAGCATCTTGCGCGGCTTGCCGACTGCCCCTGGGTCGGCGACTTCAAGGACAACTGGCAGGCTTTCGTACCGTTCGGCTTCCGCCACCTGATGGCGCGTCGCCTCGGCAATGCTCGCGCCATGACGGTTCTCTCCGCGGTTCACTGCGACCAGGCCGATCGGCTGTTTCCGCATATCGCGAAGGCGGTACTCTACAGCGGCGTCGATGCCATCGCCGGCACCACCGCAAGGAAGCGCGAAGGTGGCCTTGAATTGCTGCTCACCGGCAGCATCTACGACGATGCCACGCTGGCGCGGCTGGCAGCGGCGATTTCAAGCTGGACGCATCGCCGCGGGCACGGTGAGACGGTGCTGCGCTATGCTGGAAACGATGCCAAGCGTGTCCGTCAGGCGGCTGAACGTGCCGGCGTCAGGCTGCATCTCGAAGGCTACCTGCCGCAAGCCAGGCTGCATGCCCTGCAGGCATCCGTATCGGCGAACATCTACGTACACGATCCGCGCTGCCTGTTGCACCACAAGGCACTCGAACTGATTGCCGCGGGCAGGCCGGTGATCGCATTTCCCGGCGAGACCGACGAAGTCATAGGCCTGGCCCGCGAGGCCGGCACCATGTTGTTCGCCTGTGCCGACGCCGGTGCCGTCGGCCACGCCCTCGATGTCGTCGCGGACGATCCGCCGCCGGTGGTCGATGCCGGTGCGCGGGCATCCTTCACCTGGGAGGCTCGGGCGGCGGTGCTGGAACACGTCCTTACCGGCGCCATTTCGAGTGGGGCGGCAGCATGAAGGTCTGCGTTTCCGTGCACGGACGCTTCCACGCTTTCGAACTGGCGGCCGGGCTGCATCGCCGGGGCGTGCTCTCGCGCCTGCTTACGACCTATCCTGGCTTCGCCGTCGCCAGGCTTTCCGGCAACTGGTTGCCGGTGACGTCGGCCTGGTGGCTGGAAGCGCGCCGCCGCCTGCTGCCCGGTAAAGCGGTGCAGGTGGCGCTGCCGATCAGAACCTGCCGTCAGGCGCCGACCTGCTGGTCGGCTGGAGTTCGGCCACGCTGGAAGCCATCCCGGCGGCCAAGCGGCATGGCATGAAAGTCGTCATCGAACGCGGCTCGACCCACATCCAGCACCAGACCGACGTGCTGACCCGTGCCTACGATGCCTGTCATCTCGACTTCAACGAGACCCATCCGATCACCATCGAACGCGAGTTGGCGGAATACGAAACCGCCGACGCCATTGCCGTACCGACGCGCTTCGCCGCCGACACCTTCGTCGCGCGAGGCATCCCGCCGGAGAAGCTGCTGGTCGCGCCTTATGGCGTCGACCTCGAGCGGTTCCGCCCGGCGACCCACCGCCCGGCGGATCAACCGGTCCGTATCCTGTTCGTCGGCAGGGTCGGTATCCGCAAGGGCTTGCCCGGCCTGCTACGCGCGTTCCAACCGATTTCGAACATCGCCGAACTGCATCTGATTGGCCCGGTCGAGCCCGAAATGCACGAGCTTATGAAACGTCTGCCGATGGCCGGCGTCACCGTCCATGGCGCGCTCAAGGCGGACCGCCTGCCTGAATTCTACGCCGCCGCCGACATCTTCTGCCTGCCGTCGCTGGAGGAAGGCTTTCCGCTGGTGTTGCTCCAAGCGATGGCGAGCGGACTGCCGGTGGTGACGACGCCTGAAGCCGGCGCTGCCGATATCATGACCGACGGCCGGGAAGGGGCGATCGTGCCGTCGGGAGGCGTCGGCGCATTGACTGACGCTCTGGCGGCGCTGGTGACAGGCGCGGAACGCCGTCACGCCATGGGTAGGGCGGCAAGGGCGCTTGTCGAGGCCGGCGGCTGGTCTTGGGACGACTACGCCGGACGCGCGCTCGCCAATTACCGAAAATTGTTGGGCTGATTTCAGCCGATCCAGTGCGCGTGCCAGGCGGTCAGGTTGTTGATCGTCCAAAGATGCAGCGCGTGGTCGGCGCTGCCAGCGCGGTGTTCCTTGAACAGCCTGGCGACATAGTCCCGCTTGAGCGGTCCGTCCGTGACAAGCGGCGATTTCAGCACGTCGGCCTCTGCCGCGGCACCGAATTCGCCTCGCAGCCAATCGGCCACAGGCGCGGCGAAACCCATCTTCGGGCGGTTGATGATGTCGTCCGGCAGCAGTCCGGCGACGGCCTCCTTGAGCACCGCCTTCTTGATTCCGCCCGCGACCTTGTCGGCCATCGGAATATCCATGGTGTATTCGACCAGCGCATGATCGAGGAACGGTACCCGGCCTTCTATTGAGGTCGACATCGTCACCTTGTCGACGCGCATGAGCAGTAATTCGGGCAGGCGCTGGCGGAACTCGGCGTAAATCATGCGTGTCAGTTGGTCGGTGTTGGGGTGATCGGCGGCCAAGGCGGCGAAATAGGCATCGGCAATGTCGCCTGAATCGGTGGACGCCAACCCGGTCATATCGAAACCCAGATCGGCGATGTCGGACCAGTCCGGCGCCTCGCCGACGGCATCGAGCATGCGGGCCTTGTGCACGTTCCAAACCGCATTGGCGCCGCTCCAGAAAAGGGCATGATCCTGGCCCGCGCGCAGCAACGCCTCGCAGGCTTGCGCGCCGGCGCCGCGTGAGGTCGGCGCCAGACCTGCTGCGAGCGTGCCAATGGCGGCGCGGAGCGGGCTGGGCATCGCGGCCGAGTAGGGCCGCCAGAATTTCTCGTACATGCGGAGATATTTCATCCAGCTGTCGTAGCCGCAGAACTGCTCGTCCGAGCCTTCGCCGACCTGGACCACGGTAACACCGCTCTGCTTTGCCAGCCGGGAGACGAAATAGAGCGGCACGCAGACCCAATCGGCGATCGGTTCGTCCTGGTGATGCACCAGATCGGCGAGATAGCCCTGCATGTCGGCGCCGTCGATCAGCACCTCGTGATGATTGGTGCGGAAGCGCTCGGCGACGCGGCTGGCATAGTCGAGTTCATTCAGATGGCTGTAGTCCTTGAAGCCGACGGTGAAGGTCTCGACCGGGCGGTTGGAAACCTCGCTCATCAGGGCGACGTTGGCCGACGAGTCGATGCCGCCCGACAAAAACACCCCGAACGGCACGTCCGACATCATACGCTTTTCGATCGCCGTGGCCAGGCGCTCGCGGACACCGGCGGCGAAGAGCTTGGCCCGGTCCGGATTTCCGGCGAGTGCCGCCGCCGGCGAGCGGCCGGGAACTGCGCTCCAGAAACGCCGGGCGCGCGCCTTGCCGTCCGCTTCGATCTCCATGACGTGACCGGCCGGCAGTTTGTAGATACCCTTGAACAGTGTCAGCGGTGCCGGCGCCACCATGAAGCTCAGGTAGTGACCGAGTGCGTGCTGGTCGACGGCGCGCGGCACGTCGGCCTCGGTGAGGATCGCCTTGATCTCGGAGGCGAAGCGGAAAATGCCGCCACGGCGGGTGAAATAGATCGGCTTTATGCCGACGCGGTCGCGCGCCAAGGAGAGCCGCTGGTTGCGCACGTCCCAGATGGCAAAGGCGAACATGCCATCCAAGCGCTCGACCAAGCCATCGAGTCCCCACGCGCTATAGCCGTGCACCAAAACCTCGGTATCGGAGTGATCGGTGCGGAACTTGTGGCCGAGCCGTTCGAGTTCGACTCGCAGCTTGGCGTGGTTGTAGATCTCGCCGTTATACGTGATGTAGACGCTGCCGTCGGCGTTGGTCATCGGTTGCGCGGCGTCGGGCGAGAGATCAATGATCGCGAGGCGACGATGGCTGAAACCGATGCGCCCGTTCGGGCTGGTCCAGAGGCCGTCGCCGTCCGGACCACGGTGCGCCATGGCATCGGTCATCGCCTTGAGGCGCACGGCGAGCGCATCCGGCGCCGGAGCCGAAAGATCTCTGGGATGGAATATTCCAGCAATGCCGCACATGGAGGAAATCACTCGAATGGAAACAAAGCGCCTGCGAACAATGCGCGGAAACGTCGGAATTTGTCCAGAACACGCCGTTTTGAAAAAAATCCGGATTTTACGAGGACTTACCCTTTCGCTTCACGGTTTTGTCATGTTAGAGTCAACCGAAGCCGACAATTTCGCAGGTGCAAAACAAGCAGATTCCAGACCGTTTGGCACCGGCCATAAAAATAGATCGACTGGGGAAGTGTCTGACCGATGCCCGATAAAAACGATGCTCTCGTTCGGTTCGAGGCCGTTCAGAAGAGCTACGATGGCGAAATTTTAGTCGTCAAGAATCTGAATCTAGACGTCGCCAGGGGCGAATTTCTTACAATGCTCGGGCCTTCGGGCTCCGGCAAAACCACCTGTCTGATGATGCTGGCCGGTTTCGAGCCGGCAACCCATGGCGAGATTTTTCTCGACAATCAACCGATCAACAACGTGCCGCCGCACAAACGCGGCATTGGCATGGTGTTCCAGAATTACGCGCTGTTCCCGCATATGAGCGTGGCCGAAAACCTGGCGTTTCCGCTCCAGGTTCGCCGGATGTCGAAAAGCGAGACCGAAGCACGCGTCAACAAAGCGCTCGACATGGTTCAACACGGCGGTTTCGGCGGACGCCGTCCGGCGCAGCTTTCCGGCGGCCAGCAGCAACGCGTCGCGGTCGCCCGCGCCTTGGTGTTCGACCCGGTGCTGGTGCTCATGGACGAGCCGCTCGGCGCGCTCGACAAGCAGCTCCGCGAGCAGATGCAGTACGAGATCAAGCACATCCACGAAACCCTCGGCGTCACCGTGGTTTACGTCACCCACGACCAATCCGAGGCGCTGACCATGTCCAACCGGATCGCCGTCTTCAACGATGGCGTGATCCAGCAGTTGGCGCCGCCAGATGCTCTTTACGAGCGGCCCGAGAACGCCTTCGTCGCCCAGTTCATCGGTGAGAACAACACGCTGCTCGGTACGGTCAAGGAAGTCGGCAATGGCACATGTCTGGTTGAGGTCGACGGCGGTCACATGGTGCGCGCAAATCCCATCAACATCGGTGCCGTCGGTTCGCGTACGACATTGTCGTTGCGCCCCGAACGCGTCGAGGTTTCGCCGCCGGAAGGCAAATTGCCGAATGTATTCCAGGCCAAGGTGGAAGAGCTGATCTATCTTGGCGATCACATCCGCACGCGGGTCAATGTTTGCGACGATGACGATTTCATCGTCAAGGTGCCGAACGCCGCACACCATGCATCGCTCAAGAAGGGCGAGACGGTGACGTTCGGATGGAGTGTTGAGGATTGCCGGGCGCTCGACGCGTGAAGTCGGGTGCCGGTGTTTTCGACCGGAACTTACGGTCGATTTAAATGAGTGTGGGCGGAGCAGCAGGGAGCCGCCGTCACTTGCGTAGATAACCCTGTTAACCAGTCGGGGAGATAGTTCCCATGAAGAAACTTTTGCAATCCACCACCCTGGCCGCGGCGGGTGCCCTCGTTCTGGGGTTGGCCGGCGTTCAGCCGGCGGCGGCCGACTTGACGGTCGTCTCCTGGGGCGGCGCCTACACCAAGAGCCAGGTCAATGCCTATCACGTGCCCTATACCAAGAAGACCGGCACTAAAATCCTGTCGGAGAACTACAACGGCGGTCTTGCCGAGATCAAGGCGCAGGTCGATGCCGGCGCCGTGAAGTGGGATCTGGTCGATTTGGAAATGGCCGACGTCGTGCGCGGTTGCGACGAGGGGCTGCTCGAGAAGCTCGACCTGGGCGCGCTGCCCAAGGGCGATGACGGCACGGCGGCGAAGGACGACTTCCTGCCCGGCACGCTGCACCAGTGCGGCGTGGCGACCATCATCTGGTCGACGATTTACGCCTACGACAAGTCCAAGTTCCCGAACGGTGGCCCCAAGACCATCGCCGATTTCTTCGACGTGAAGAAATTCCCGGGCAAGCGCGGCATGCGCAAGACGCCGAAGGTGAACCTTGAGTTCGCGCTGATGGCCGACGGCGTCAAGCCGGGTGAAGTCTACAAGGTGCTCGGCACCAAGGACGGCCAGGCGCGCGCCTTCAAGAAGCTCGACTCGATCAAGTCGAGTGTCGTTTGGTGGGAAGCCGGCGCCCAGCCGCCGCAGCTCCTCGCCGACGGTGAAGTGGCCATGACCACCGCCTACAACGGTCGTATCTTCAACGCCGTTGCCGCCGAGAAGAAGCCGTTCGAGATCGTTTGGGACGGTCAGGTTTGGGACCTCGATCTCTGGGGTATCCCGAAGGGTTCGAAGAACAAGGCCGCGGCCATGGACTTCATCAAGTACTCGACCGACACCCAGCGTCTGGCGGACCAGGCGTCCTGGATTTCGTACGGTCCGGCGCGCAAGTCGTCGATCCCCAAGATCGGCACCTATGCGACCGACGCCAGCATCAAGATGGGCCCGCACATGCCTACGGCGCCCGCCAACTTCAAGAACTCCGTGCAGAACAACTTCGAGTTCTGGGCGGACTTCCAGGACGAGTTGAACGAGCGCTTCAACGCCTGGTTGGCGAAGTAAGAACCTAGGGCCGTTCGGCGGGGCGATGCCCGGAGTAAATCCGGGTGCCGCTCCGCCGGGGCCTGATGCGAACACGTCAGAGGTCCGACGATGTCCGATGCAGTGCAATCCCGACACGGCCACCAGCCGCTGACCACCGCCGATGGCCGTCCGCTCAAGGCGGCGCTGGCCCGCGCGCTTCGTCGGCGACGCATTCGCGCCGTGTTGCTGGTGATGCCGCTGCTGATCTTCGTTGGAGCCACGTTCCTCTATCCCATCGCACTCATGCTGTTCCGCTCGGTCGAGAACCCGCTGGTCGCGGAACACATGCCGAAGACGCTCACCGCCCTCGAAAAGTGGGATGGCAAGGGGCTTCCGGACGAGGCAGCCTTCGCCGCGCTCGCCGCAGATTTCATCCAGGCACGCAAGGACGAAAGCATCGGGCGCCTAGCGACGCGCCTCAATTTCGAAACCTCCGGGCTTCGCAGCGCGGTGACTCGCACCGCGCGCAGGGCCAGCCGCATGGAGGCGCCGTTCAAGGACAAGATCCTCGAAGCCCATACCGCCTGGGGCCAGCGCGAGACCTGGGCCACCATCAAGCGCCTCGGCAAGACGATCACCGACGTCAACTACCTTGCCGCCATCGATCGCACCTATAACGCCGACAACAAGATTCAACCGCAGCCGGAAAACCGACAGATTTACGTCAGTCTGTTCGGTCGCACGATGTGGATGAGTATCGTCGTCACTGTTTGTTGCCTGGTGCTCGGCTTCCCGATCGCCTACCTGTTGGCCAGTCTGCCGCTGCGGTCTTCGAACATGTTGATGATCCTGGTGCTGCTGCCGTTCTGGACCTCGCTGTTGGTGCGCACCACTTCTTGGATCGTGCTGTTGCAGACCCAAGGTGTCTTGAACGACATCATGGTTTGGATCGGCATCATCGACAACGCGAATCGTATCCAACTCATCTTCAACGCCCAGGGTACGGTCATCGCCATGACCCAGATCCTTTTGCCGTTCATGGTGCTGCCGCTCTACAGCGTGATGAAGACGATTTCGCCGAGCTATATGCGTGCAGCCCAGTCGCTGGGCGCGCACCGCTTCCTGGCCTACTGGAAGATCTATGTGCCGAACACGCTGCCCGGTGTCGGCGCTGGCTGTCTTTTGGTGTTCATCCTGGCCATCGGTTACTACATCACGCCGGCTCTGGTCGGCGGCCAGGACGGCCAGATGATCTCCAACATGATCGCCTTCCACATGCAGAAATCGCTGAACTGGGGCCTCGCCGCGGCGCTAGGTGGCATCCTGTTGCTTGGCGTAATTTTGCTCTATTGGCTCTACAACAAGCTGATCGGCGTCGATCGGCTCAAGCTGGGATAACGAGATGTCGCAGGTTTCGCTCCCCGATCATGCCGACGCCGCCGAGACCATCTGGCACTATGTGTTCATCGTCAT
>JAYOXJ010000055.1:2477-3527 GCA_038152725.1 Rhodospirillaceae bacterium | reverse complement strand
CGTCATCTGCGCGTTCATTTTTCTGTTCCTGATCGCGCCGATCCTGGTAATCATCCAGTTGAGCTTCAATGCCGAGCCTTATTTCACCTTTAGCCCCGAAATGCTGGCGCTGAAGGCGAGCGCGTTTTCGACGCGCTGGTACGAGGATTTCTGGTCGCGAGACATCTGGCGTTCGTCGATTCAGAATTCGCTATTCATTGCGGTCTGTGCCACCGCGCTCTCAACCACGCTGGGCACCATCGCTGCGCTCGGCTTGAGCCGCCCGGAGATGCCGTTCAAGGGCCTCGTCATGGGACTTTTGATCTCGCCGATGATCGTGCCTCTGGTCATCACCGCGGCCGGTATCTTTTTCTTCTACGCTCAGATGAACGACTACGTACAACTGACCGGCAGCTACCTCGGCATTATCCTGGCACATACCGTGCTCGGCACGCCGTTCGTGGTCATCACCGTGACGGCGACCCTGTCGGGCTTCGATCATTCCCTGACGCGCGCCGGGGCCATGTGCGGCGCCGATCCGACCATGGTGTTCTTCAAGGTGATCCTGCCGTTGATCCTGCCCGGCATCATTTCCGGCGCCTTGTTCGCCTTCGTCACTTCGTTCGATGAGGTGGTCGTCGTGCTGTTCGTCGCCAGCGTCGACCAGCAGACCATCCCGCGCCAGATGTGGGCCGGTATCCGCGAGCAGATCAGTCCGACCATCCTGGCGGTGGCGACGATCCTGATCTGCATCTCGGTGGCGCTGCTCGCCACCGTCGAGATGCTGCGTCGTCGCTCCGAACGCCTCCGCGGCCTGTCGCCAAGCTGACCGGAGCAGATCTCTCCGGCTCAACGAGGGCCATTTCAAATTCCCGGCAACCGTCGTAGTGTGAATCGGTCATATTGCGAGGAGTTCCATGACCCTGGACGGCGCCCAATACCGCGTCGGGTTCGTGCTGATCGACGAATTTTCGATGATCGCGTTCATTTCCGCGATCGAGGCGCTTCGCCTTGCCAATCGCGTGACCGATGCCAAACCCTATGGCTGGATCGCGCTTTCCGGCGACGGCA
>JAYOXJ010000055.1:0-2467 GCA_038152725.1 Rhodospirillaceae bacterium | reverse complement strand
TTCGAGCGTCCAACGGCATAGAAATCGCTGTCGATGCCGATCTCAATGCCGCACCTGAACTGGATGCTGTTTTTGTCTGCGGCGGTGTCAACGTACAGGAGCACGAGGACCGCGCGGTAATTGCCGGTCTGCGTCGGCGGGTGGCGCACGGCGCGGCACTCGGCGCGCTCTGCACCGGGACCCACATCCTAGCCCGCGCCGGGCTGATGGATGGCTACCGTTGTACCATACACTGGGAGAACATCCCGGCGTTTGTCGAGGCGTTTCCCGAAGTAGAGGTGTCGTCCGAACTCTTCACCATCGACCGCAACCGCTATACCTGCGCCGGCGGCACCTCGGCGATCGATCTCATGTTGAACATGATCTCGACGCAGGTCGGTGCCGAGGTTGCGGCGACCGTATCCGACGAACTGATGCATCACCGCATCCGCGACGGCAGTGAAGGCCAGCGCATGGACCTGCGCTCGCGCTCCGGTATCGCGCATCCGAAGCTGTTGGCGGTGGTCGCGGCTATGGAGGAAAATATCGAGCAGCCCATGGGTTGCGCCGAACTGGCGATCAAGGTTGGCCTCTCGACGCGGCAGCTGGAACGGCTGTTCCGCACTTATCTGGGCGTACCGCCGACCCGATATTATCTCCGCATGCGGCTGGAACGTGCGCGATTCCTGCTGCGCCAGACCTCGTTGCCGATCTTCGATGTGGCGCTGGCGACGGGCTTCATCTCTGCCTCGCATTTCTCGAAATGCTTCCGCGAGCAGTTCGGCGCCCCGCCGAGCGCGGAGCGGCGGCGACGGCCTACATTGTCTCCTGGTCAATCGTTCGAACCAGCCGAGGGAAGCGCAAATACAGGGTGACCGCCCGCGCTGCTAGGAAGATCGCCACGGCGAGCCAAAGTCCATGATTCCCGAACAGCGACACCAAAAAGGCCAAGGCGATTGCATAGATTGCCGAAGACTGGATCATGCCGTTGCGCATTTCACGGGTCCAGGTGCAGCCGATGAAGACGCCGTCCAGAAGGAAGCTCCATACCGCCACCATCGGCATCGCCACCGCCCAGGGCAGATAGGCGCGCGCTTCGGTGCGCACGGTGGCGACTGTGGTCATGGTATCGATGATTGTCGTGCCGGCGATCAGGTAGACGAGGCTTACCAGCATGCCGGCGACGACGGCACCGCGCCCGGCTGCTTTTACGGCCTCCGTGAACGAGGCCTTATCCCGAGCGCCGAGCGCCTGGCCGACCATCGCGGATGCCGCGTTCGAGAAGCCGTCCAGGAAATAGGCGCTGAACACCAAGAGATTGAACAGAATGGCGTTGGCGGCGAGCGTCACCTGGCCGATCCGCGCACCGATGGCGGTGATCGCCGCGAACGACAGTTGCAGAACTATTGACCGAACGAAGATATCGCCGTTGATCCGAAACGTTCGCTTCATCCGCGCTCCGTCACGGACCCTGGCCCAATCCCTACTCCCACCGATGGCCTTGAGATGGCGGGATGCCAGGGAGAGGCCGATGACGATGGCCGAGACTTCAGAGATCAATGTCGCCCAGGCGACGCCGGAAACGCCCCAGCCGAGACCGCTGACGAACCACAGATCGAGCGCAATGTTGAGGCCGTTCATGGAAACTTGCATGACGAGCGCGGCGCGCGGGTTCTGGATGCCGAAGAACCAGCCGACCAGGGCGTAGTTGAAGAGTGCGACGGGCGCGCCCCAGATGCGGATTGAGACATAGTCGGCGGCCAGCGTACCGACTTCCGGTGCCGGGCTGATCAAGGCGAGTGAGGTCCAAAGTATCGGCCATTGCAGCAGAATCAGAGCGGCGCCCATGGCAAGCGCGAGCAGTCCGGAGCGGCCAAGTACGGCGCGCACTTCGTCCGGCTGGCCTGCGCCGAGTGCCTGCGCCGCCAGGCCGGTGGTGCCCATGCGCAGGAACAATAGGGAGTGATAGATGACGGTGAAGGTCACCGCGCCGACGGCAACCGCCCCCAGGTATTGCGGGCCGGGCAGGCGTCCGACCACTGCCATGTCGACGGCGCCGAGTATCGGGATCGAAACATTGGACACCATGATCGGCCAGGCGATGCGCCAGGTGCGGCGGTTCCAGCTCTCGCTCATGGTTTTCGGAGGCCTGCGGGTTCAGTCAGTCGAAGACGCAGAGTGGCACGCTTGTGCGATCATGGCCAGCGACGAGCCCTTAGGCGCGGTGAACCGGACGTGTCAGCCGGCGGCAGCCTGGCGCGCGGCGGCGGAACCCTGGCGGGTCTTCATGAAGTCGACCGCCGCTTCGACCGCCACGGTGGCGTCACGGCAGTAGGCATCGGCGCCGATTTCCTTAGCGAAGGACTCGTTCAGCGGCGCGCCGCCGACGATGACGGCGTAGTCGTTGCGAAGCCCGCGTTCCTTGAGCGTGTCGATGACCACCTTCATGTAACCCATGGTCGTGGTCAGCAGCGCCGACATGCCGAGG
>JAYOXJ010000054.1:3723-14846 GCA_038152725.1 Rhodospirillaceae bacterium | reverse complement strand
AGGTCAACCGGCCGATCTCGGAAGCCAATTTCGAGGGCGTCTACCAGAAGATGCTGAAGCATCTCAAGGGCAAGGACGTGTTCGTCCAGGATTGCTACTGCGGCGCCAACCCGAACCACCGACTGAAGATTCGCCAGATCAGCGAGAATGCCTGGCACAACCTGTTCGCGCGCAACATGTTCATCCAGCCGGCCGAAAGCGAGCTCGAGAGCTTCGAGCCCGAGTTCACCGTGATCCAGGCACCGAGCCTGACCACCGATCCGGCCACCGACGGCACCACGTCGGGCACCTTCATCCTGGTCAACCTGGCCCGGCGCGTGATCCTGGTCGGCGGCTCGGCTTACGCCGGCGAGATCAAGAAGTCGATCTTCTCGATCATGAACTACCTGATGCCGGCCCAGGGCGTACTGCCGATGCACTGCTCGGCCAACGTCGGCCCGGCCGGTGATTCCGCCATCTTCTTCGGCCTCTCCGGCACCGGCAAGACGACGCTGTCGGCCGACAGCTCGCGTACACTGATCGGCGACGACGAACACGGCTGGGGCCAGGACGGCATCTTCAATTTCGAGGGCGGCTGCTACGCCAAGACCATCAACCTGACGCGCGAGGCGGAACCGGAAATCTTCGATCTCTGCCACACCTTCGGCTCGATCATCGAGAACGTGGTGATGGATCCGGTCTCCCGCGAGCTCGATTTCTTCGATTCCAAGCATTCCGAGAACGGTCGCGTTTCCTACGACATCGCCAAGGTCTCGAACGCGTCGGCGACCGGCATGGCCGGCCATCCGAAGAACATCGTCATGCTGACCTGCGACGCCTTCGGCGTGCTGCCGCCGATCAGCCAGCTGACGCCGGACCAGGCCATGTACCATTTCCTCTCGGGCTACACCGCCAAGGTGGCGGGCACCGAGCGCGGCCTCAAAGAGCCGGCGGCGACGTTCTCGACCTGCTTCGGCGCGCCGTTCATGCCGCGTCATCCGACCGTCTACGCCAAGCTGTTGGGCGAGAAGATGGCGCAGCACAACGCCAAGTGCTGGCTGGTCAACACCGGCTGGTCGGGCGGCGGCTACGGCGAGGGCGAGCGCATGAAGATCGCCTACACCCGTGCCATGCTGAACGCGGCGCTGCGCGGCGATCTTGCCGGCGTCGAGCTCAAGGCCGACCCGAACTTTGGCGTGCTCGTGCCGCAGGCCTGCCCGGAAGTGCCGGTCGAGGTTCTCAATCCGCGCAACACTTGGTCCAACGGCGCCGCCTACGACGCCCAGGCGCGCGATGTGACCCAGCGCTTCGAGAAGAACTTCCAGCAGTTCGAAAGCCACGTCGACGATCAGGTCAAGGCCGCCGCCATCCGCGCCGCCGCCTGACCCGGCTTTCGCCGAACCAAATTGGAAACGGCGCCCCGCAAGGGCGCCGTTTTCGTTTGCCCGGACCGCTCAGCTTTCGACCGGCTGGCCGAATGCGACAATGGCGGCGCCGAGTAGGCCCAGGGCGACGAACAGCGACCATTTCCAGGCCGGTTCGCCGTTATTGCGTGCGGTGACGGCGGCGATCGCCGCCTGCAGCGCGTAATAGAGCGCGAAGGCGCGCGACGCCATGCTGATGATCTCGAAGACGTTCGCCGCCCAGGTTAGCGTGAGGCCGATGACGCCGAGCGCCAAGTAGCCCATGCGAGGGGTGACGCGCCCTTGCGTCAGTTCGGCGAACAGCCCGCCCGAACCGCTGGTGTCGGCGACAGCGGCGCTCAACTGCGCCGCCAGCGCGGCCGCCACCAACAGCACCGGCAACAGCGGCGCGACCTGGCGCATCATGTCGATGATCGAAGTTTCCGTGAGCTTGATGTCGGACGCCTGGAAGCCATAAGCCAGCAGCACGATGTAGACCATGTAGATGGCACTCGACAGCCACTGCGCCCAACGCATGGAGCGCATCCGGGTCTCCGCGCCGTAATCGTCGCCGAGATAGCGCGAGGTCTCGAAGCCCTGCACCGCGACGATCAGGCCGAAGCCGAGGGTCCATGCCGCCCAGCCGGTGAGCTCGGGCGGGTTCAGCACGACCCGGCCGGCGGCCAGGGTACCGGAAAAATAGATGGCGAGCGCGACCAGGAAGCCGGCGATGATGGCGAGCTTGGCGGCGACGGTGACGTATTCCAGCCGCTCCAGCATGCGGAAACCACGGCGCCAGCCGACGACGACGATGGCGCCGAAAGCGGCGGAGGTGACGAGGCGGGCGCTCTCGTCGTGCGCGCCGGTGGTCAGGCTCATGGCGACGGCGCCGAACCGGTTGAGATAGTAGGTGACGGAAATGATGTAGGCGAAGCCGAGCGACCAGGACGCGGCGGTCTCCAGGCGGTTGGCCAACGCCGGCCGGCGCGCCGGGTGGCCATCCAGCACCTGGATGTTGTAGCGGATGGCGTAGCCGTAGAGGTAGGAGCCGATGCAAAGTGCCGCCATGGCTGCCGGCGCGTAGACGCCGTAGGCCTTGTCGAGGATCGGCCCGAGCACCAGAAACCCGCTGCCGATGATCGATGCCAGCGGCGTCGTCATCGCCCGCCAGGTGGCGCGGCGGTAGAGCCGGCGGTTGGCCAGGGCCAGCACCGCAAGCACCACGGTGGCGATGATGGCGATATCGAGAAGCACGCCGGGTCTCTAGCGAGTGGCGCAGGCGTCAGTTGCTGGGCGGCAGGGCGCAGATCTTGTCGTAAGGATGTCGCTTGGTGATCAGGCCGTTGTACTCGTAGATGTCGAGGGTGGCGGCGTAGGCCTCCTGGGTGATCTCCGGATGGCGCGTCCAGCAGCCGAGCTTCTGGTAGGTGCCGATGCATTTCGCCAGCACGTCCTCGTCGATGTCGGGGAAGTAAGGCTTCTCGGCCTTGGCGATCTCAGCCGCCGGGGTGTCGTTCATGTAGTCGCGGGTCTTTCTGTAGGCGCGCATGAAGGCGCGTGCCATGTCGGTCTCCAGCCATTCGCGCTTGGCTGCCAGGCTGGAAAATCCGCAGGGGCCGACCTTGGGGCCGACCTGGGCGACGACGTGGCCGACGCCGTCGGCCTCCAACTGCTGCGGGTAGGGACCCTGCTGCTGCACATAGGCGCCCTGGCCGTCGCGGAACGCCTTGTCGATGGCCCCCGCGCCGCCCGGGTTGATCGGCTTGATCTTGTCGTAATCGATGCCGGCCTTGTGGCAGCCGTACTTGAACATGGCGAGTGGCTGGCCGCCACCGAAGGCGACGACCTCCGCACCCTCGAGCTTCTTCCAGGTGAAGTCGGGGTCGGGCTCGCGCGCGGTGATGAAGAAGCCGTCCATCTCGTTGACCTGGGCGAAGTGCACGCAGGTCGGCTCCGCGCCCTTTTCGAGCGGGCCGAAGCCCTGGCTCAGTGCCGACTGCACGACGTGGGCGCTGCCGTCCTCGAGCGCCTCGATGGCGGATTTTCCTGGCGGCGAGACCGACCAATCCGGCTCCAAGCCCTCGGCCTGGAGGAACCCACCCGACATGGTCGAGATCAGCGGCGAATAGAACGCGGAGAACAGGGTGAACTGGATGTTGATCTTGGCCATGTTTGGATTCCTCCGTGGCGGCTTTTTGGAATTTGACGCTCTAGCGGTACAAGCCTGTCACAGGCGTCCGGGCGTGACAACCGGGCCTGACAATCGAAGAGGGCGATTACTCGGGCTTCACCAGTGCCGAGACCGCCAGCAGCACCCAGCCGGCCATGAAGCTGAACCCGCCGACCGGCGCCGCGCCCGGGATCAGCAGGTTGCCGGTGGCGGCGAAGTCGTAGAGGTTGCCGCAGAACAAAACGATGCCGATGACGAAGGCAATGCCGGCGAACGCCGCCCAGAGCGCCGACTTGGCTCCTTGCGTGCAGCGCCAGCCGACGGCGATCAGCGCCAGCGAATGCCACATGTGGTACTGCACGGCGAGCATGAAGATGTCGCGCATCGCCTGATCGGCCTTGAGCGCGTGCCAGCCATAGGCGCCGGCGGCGACGGCCAAGGCGGCCAGCAATGCCCCCGCCACGATCCAGGGCCGGCTTGCCTGCAGACTGTTCCACATGTTCGGCGGCCCTCCCTAGCGGTCCAGCGGTTCGAGCGCGCGTACCACGTCGAGCACGGCGGCGGCGAAATCGTCGACGGCGACGTCGTCGCGGCCCTCGACGGCGTCGAGGAACGAGCGCATGTCCTTCTCCAGGATGCCGATGGTGTTGGCCGGGTCGTAGCCCTCGCGCGACCAGGAGATGCGATCGATGTTGTCGCCGTACCAGGTGCTGCCCGAACTGGCGCGCATGACCTCGAGCAGGCGGTCGTGCTCGAGGCCGAGCGCTGTGGCCGCCTTCAATGCCTTTCTGACCGCGACCACGCCGCTGACGCCGACGAAATTGTTGATCACCTTGCAGGTCATGCCGGTGCCTGTGGCGCCCAAGTGATGAATGCCGCCGCCCATGGCCTGGAACGCCGGCATCAGGCGCGCGACATCCGCGTCGCTGCCGCCGACCATGAACGTGAGCGTGCCGTCCTCGGCGCGGACCGGCGCGCCCGACATCGGCGCGTCGACGAGCGCCGCGCCGGCCGGCAGCCGTTCGGCGATTTCCGGCAGCACGCGCGGCGACAGCGTCGACGAGATCACCACCGTTCCGGGGCGCTTGGCCCCCGTCATCAGGGCCTGGCCGTCGAACAAGAGATCGAAGGTCTGCTTGCGGTCGCGCACCACCGAGATGACGACGTCGATGCGCGCGCCGAAGTCGGCCGGATCGGTCACCATGCGTGGTTCGAAATCGCCGAATTCCGAAGATGGGCGGACGTCGTAGCCCCAGGTCTCGAAGCCGGCCGCGAAAAGCCGGCGCGCCATGGGAAGGCCCATGGCGCCGCAGCCGGCGACGCCGATGACGGGAGCCGCTGCCATGGCCTAGCCGGCGGCCGCCGCGACCAGGCGGGAGAACAGGTTGAGGTTGGGGTCGCCGGGCTTGGCGAAGAATTCCGGATGCCACTGCACACCCAGGCAGAAGCGGTGGCCGCCGATCTCGATGCCCTCGACGACGCCGTCGGGTGCCGTGGCGCTGACGGTGAGGTTGGCGAGCCCGTCCTTAAGCGCTTCGCGGTGCGCGGTGTTGACCTCCATGGCGGTGACGCCGAGCGTCTTCGCCAGCAGGCTGCCGGGCTGGATGGCGACGCCGTGCGCGGCTTCCTCCGCCGGCTTGCCGTCCAAGTGGTCGATGTCGGTCGGCAGTTCCGCGCGCACGTCGCGATAGAGTATCGCGCCGGTCGCCGCCGCCATCACCTGCATGCCGGCGCAGATGCCGAGCAACGGCTTGTCGGCGTCGATGACGCGCCGGGCGAAACTTTCCTCGAAGGCGTAGCGGGGATGGACCGTCTCGCCGGCCGGTGCCGTCTCGCCATAAAGGCGCGCCGGAAATGGATAGAATCCGCCCGGCAAGATCACGCCGTCCAGGCGGTCCAGGTATTCCTCGGTCGCTTCGGAAAGGTAAGGCAGCGCCACCGGCAACCCGCCGGCCTGCCAGACCGCGTCGAAATAGCCGGTGCGGAGCGCATAGTACGGCCGGCTCGAAAAGCTGCCCGACGGCTGGTAGTCGAGCAGGATGCCGATCAGCGGGCGTGAAGCGGGCGCGATCATGGCGTCATTTTCCCACCGGCGCCTAGGATATTCTAGCCAAATTGTCGGCCCCGTGCAGCGCCGGGCCGGATATCAACCGCCGGAGACCTCGGCGATCTCCGCCGCGCTGAAGCCCAGCGCACCGAGGACCTCGGCAGTATGTTCGCCCAGGTGCGGCGCCAGCGGCGGCGCATCGGATTTGGTCCAGGCGCTCTTCACCGGCGAGCGGGTGCCTTTGAGCCGGCCCTCGGTCGGGTGGTCGTAGGCCTCGACCAGGCCGGACGCCGTCAGTTGCGGATCGACCAGCAGGTCGTCGAGGGTGTTCACGGCGGCGACCGGAATGTCGATGGCGCGCAAGGCCTCGATCCACTCGCCGGTGGCGCGCGCCGGCGTGGCGCCCGCGATCACCGCGTAGAGATCGCCGATCCTGGCGCTGCGCAGCGTCGGGTCGTTGACCCAGGCTTCCTTGGCGAGGTCGTGTTCGCCGATCAGTTCGAGGAATCGCTGCCACTGGCGGGTGGTGTAGGGCAGCATCGCCACGTAACCGTCCTTGGTGCGGTAGGTCTTGCGGTTGGCGCTGAGCACGCGCTTGTAGCCGGCGGCGCCCATGGCCGGCTCGAAGCTGGCCGCCGCCATGTGCTCGACCAGCATGAAATGCGCCAGGCACTCGAACATCGGCACCTCGATGGCCTGGCCGCGGCCGGTCGTCTTCAGCGTCATGATGGCGGCGAGCAGCGCGTTGGTGAGATAAAGCGCGCCGACCTTGTCGGCGACGATGGTGCGGATCAGCTGCGGCGTGCCCTCGCGGTCGGTTGATATGGCGGCGAGCCCGGACGCCGCCTGGATGATGTCGTCGTAGGCGGGCAGTTCGGCGTTGGGGCCGGCGCTGGCGTAGCCGCAGGCGAAGCAGTAGACGAGCTCGGGCCGGATCGCCTTGATGCTCTCGTAATCGATGCCGAGGCGCTTCGCTGCCTGGCCGCGCATGGAATGGACGAAGACGTCGGCGGTGGCGACCAGGCGCTTGAGCGCCGCCAGGCCGGCCTCGGTCTTGAGATCGAGCACGACGCTCTTCTTGGCGCGGTTGGAGTTCATGAAGATGGCGCCCATACCGGGCGAGCGCATCGGCTCAACGTGCCGGACAACGTCGCCGCCGGGGGCTTCGACCTTGATCACCTCGGCGCCCAGGTTGGCGAGCTGCTGGGTCGCCATCGGTCCGAAGATGATGGCGGTAAGGTCTACGATGCGGACGCCTTCGAGCGGCTTCGGCAGGTTGTTGGACTCAGTCATGCGATGTTCCCCCCATGTTGGCGCGGCGCGAGCGCCGGCCGAGATTCAATTTGCATCGCAGCGTCGGGCATGCAATTGTTTTTTTGAAACTTTGTTTCAACAGCTGAAATAACTGGCTTGAAAATGGGTTTCGCCGGCTGCCCGGGAGGTCCGCGGCCGTGCCATGGGGGGAAAATGAGCAGCTACGCACCGGTAACCGCGCTTGTCCGCGGCCTTGATGTTCTCCACGCGCTCAACACGCTCGGCGGCAAGGCCGGCGTCGGCGCGGTGCACGAGATGACCCGGATCCCCAAGCCGACCATCGTGCGCATCCTCGAAACCCTGATCCACGCCGGTTTCGTCAGCCGCGTCGGCGGCACCAAGAACTATGGGCTGACGGCGAAGTGCATGGCGCTGAGCGGCGGGTTCGATGCCTACGACTACCTGCTTCGCCAGGCCGCGCCGATCCTCGACAGCTTGCGCAGGCGCCTTGTGTGGCCGTCCGATTTGGGTGTCCTCGACGGCAACGCCATGGTCATCCTCGAGACCAGCCGCCAGCCGGGCGTGCTGTCGTTCAACCGCACCGTGGGTTCGCGCGTGCCGGTGCTGTCGACGGCGCTGGGCCGCGCCTATCTCGCCAATGCCACCCCGGAAGTGCGCGGGCGCGTGCTCTCCGAGCTTTCGAATTCAAAAGATGCCTTCGACGTCCTGGCGAAAACACCGGACCAGGCCGAGACGCTGTTCGCCCGCGTGCGCGAGCGCGGTTTCGCAACGTCCGACCGGGAACACAAGAGCGTGGTGCGCGCCATCGCCTTCCCGATTTTCTTCAATGGCGAGGTGCTCGCCTCCGTGAACACCTTCGTCGTGGCCGAGGCGATGACACTCGATCAATTGATCGAGCGATATACACCGGTCCTGGGCGAAGCCGTCCACGATATCGAGGAGGCACTGCAAGGCGGTCAATCCGTGCCGCCAATAAACGGCGGAAATCCGCCACTCGTTCAGGGAATAAGCCATTGACCGGCTGAACGAAAAAGGAGACTGTTTATGCGACGCAAGGAAATGACCCATACCAATCGGGAGGTAACAACGATGTCATTAATGGGAAAATTGACGGTTTCGGCGCTTGCCGGGGCCCTCGTGTTGACCAGCGCGGCCGCGCTGACCAGTGCCTACGCCCAGGAAGTGAAGGGGCCGAAGGTCAATTGGAAGTTCAACGTTTGGGGCAAGAAGCGCGCCTTCACCGCCGACGTGGAAGCGTGGAACACCTACCTCAAGGCAAAGACCGGCGGCAATTTCTCGATCAAGGTCTACTACGGTGACCAGCTCGGCGGTAACAAGCAGAACCTCGACAATATCAAGGCCGGTGTGTTCGAGTCGGCGAAGATCTGCGCCGCCTACCACCCGGGCAAGAACCAGTCGCTGACGGTTCTCAACATGCCGTTCCTACCGATCGAAGATTTCGATAAGCAGCGCAAGGTCGCGGAAGCCGTCTATGCGACGAAGACCGTCCAGGACGAGCTCAAGTCGAAGTGGGGCGTGATGGTGTTCTCCAGCTCCCAGCTGCCGCAGTACGAATTCATGGGCAAGGGCCGCGCGCCGGCCAACTTGGCCGAATGGAAGGGCCTGACCGTGCGTGCGCTCGGCGGCATCGCCGACGCCATGCGCAAGCTCGGCACCGGCATCTCGACGATGACCTCGTCTGAGACCTATCAGGCCATCGACCGCGGTGCGGTGGATGCGATCTCGCTGCCGTTCAGCTACGCGCACGCCGCCTTCAAGATCGACGAAGTGGCGGAATGGTTCACCTCGAACCTGTCGCCGGGCACCAACGATTGCCCGAACGTGATCAGCGTCGCGGCGTGGGAAAAGCTGCCGCCGCAGTATCAGAAGCTGATGATGGAAGCCAAGGAAATCGGCTACAACGCCCTCAAGGAAGCCTACGCCAAGGCGGACAAGACCAACCTCCCGAAGTGGCGTGCGCGTCTGAAGGAGATCAAGTACTCCAAGGAAGAGTTGGCCAAGTTCCAGGCGATCGGCGGCAAGCCTGTCTACGACAAGTGGATCGAAGACAACAAGGACAAGTTCGACGCCAAGGGCCTGATGGACGTCATGCTGGCGGCCGCGAAGTAACCAGCTCTCGAACCCTATCAACCTGAAACAACCCGTGCCGGAGCGGTAGCTCCGGCACGGTTTCATGGGGGACTAAATGGTCGGAAACGCGACTGAAAACACCTATACGGACGACAGTTTGCTGTCCCGGCTCGACCGCTCGCTGGCGAAGCTCGAAGACGCCATGAGCTTCGTCGCAGCGTTGGTCATTCTGGTGCTGATGGTGGCCGGCACGGTGAACGGCGTCGGCCGAAAGTTTTTTCACTTCAATATCTGGGGCTATACCGATCTGGTGCAGCTGTTCATGGTGGCGTTCTCGTTTCTCGCCATTTCGGGCATGCAGCGCGTCGGTGGCCACATCCGCATGGAATTGCTTGTGCGCCGGCTCAGCGGCCGCACGCTTTGGATCGCGGAACTGGTCGGCGTGCTGGTCGCGCTGTTCGTCATGTGCGTCCTGCTCTACTACAGTTCGACCGCGCTGGAGCGCGCCATTTCGCTCGGCGATTCGACCATCGACCGCGAGCTTCCGACCTGGCCGTCCAAATTCTTCGTGCCGTTCTCGTTCGCCGTGCTGATCGGGCGGCTGCTGTTGCAGAGTTGGGGTTATGCACGCCTGATCAAGGACCCCACAGCTGTACCCATCGCCGTGCCGCTGATGCATAGCGAAGCGGAACTGGCGGAAAAAGAAATCAAAGACACCTTCGGCAACGACAAGACCGAAGTACACGCGCTGAAGGATTGAGGGGGCCGACATGGACGAAGTAACCATTGGTGTCATCGGCTCCGGCGCGTTGATTTTCCTGGTTTTGATCGGTGTGCGCGTGGTCTACGCCTGCGCCCTGGTCGGGTTGCTCGGGCTGGTCAGCATCATCGGCTGGACCGGCGGTGCGGGCAACGTCGGTATGATTCCCTATGCCAAGGGCACGATCTACGCGCTTTCCGTGCTGCCCTTGTTCATTCTGATCGGCTTCCTCGCCTATCACGCGGGCATGACCGAGAAGCTGTTCGACGCGGCGCGCAAGTGGTTCGGCTGGGTGCCGGGCGGCCTCGCCGTCGCAACCGTGTTCGCCACCGCCGGCTTCGCCGCGGTCTCCGGCGCCTCGACGGCAACGGCGGCGGTGTTCGCCCGCGTCGCCATCCCGGAGATGCTCAAGTACAACTACTCGCGCCGACTTGCGGCCGGCGTGGTTGCCGCCGGCGGTACGCTGGCGTCGCTGATCCCGCCGAGCGCCATCCTGGTGATCTACGGAATCATCGTGGAGGAATCGATCGGCCGGCTTCTGGTCGCGGGCTTCATTCCCGGTATCGTCTCGGCCATCATCTACGCGCTCTTGATCATATTCATGGCGTGGCGCAACCCCAAGCTCGGGCCGGCGGTGAAGGGCTTCACCTGGTCCGACCGCATCAAGAGCGTGCCCGGCACGTTCCCGGTGCTGTTCGTCATCTTCGTCATCTTCTTCTCCATGTACACCGGCACGGCGACGCCGACGGAAGCCGGCGCGATCGGTTCCTTCGTCGTCCTCATCATGGCGCTGTGGAGCGGCATGAAGTGGAACACCTTGAAGGACGCACTGCTGGAGACCGCGCGGCTGACGGTTATGATCTTCTCGCTGGTCTGGGGCGTGCTGATCTTCGTCCGCTTCATGGGCTTCGCCGAATTGCCGACGCTGTTCGGCGAGTGGGTGGTGTCGCTGCCGTTCCCGCCGCTCGTCATCATGATCTGCATCCTGCTGTTCTATGTCATCCTGGGTATGTTCATGGATGCCATTGGAATGCTGCTGTTGACGCTCCCGGTGGTTTACCCGGCGGTGATCGGGCTCGGCTACGACCCGATCTGGTTCGGCATCATTATCGTGAAAATGTGCGAGGTCTGCCTGATCACCCCGCCGATCGGCCTCAACTGCTACGTGGTGGCGGGTGTTCGGCCCGACATTCCGCTGCAGTCGGTGTTCCGCGGCATCGGGCCGTTCTTCATCGCCGACCTGATCACGCTCGGCGTGTTCCTGGCCTGGCCGGAAGTCATTACCTGGCTGCCGAACCTGATGATGGAGTCTTACTGACGGCGACGCCGTCAGCGTAAACGGACGCCGCCGCCAGGGCTCACCCCTTGGCGGCGGTTTTCTTTCGCATCATGTATTTC
>JAYOXJ010000054.1:2298-3713 GCA_038152725.1 Rhodospirillaceae bacterium | reverse complement strand
CTGATGCTCAAGCAAGTCTGACGGCGCGCCCGCCGGCAAAAGTCGCACCGCCGCCGGGGCTCAGGCTTCGGCGGCGGTTTTCTTTCGCATTAGGTATTTCTGGCTGCCCTCGAACACCAGTTCGCCCTTCTGGTTGTGCACCGTGGAGCGCACGGTGACGACGCCGGTGGTGTTCTGCGGCTTGACCTCGACGACCTCGAGCATGGGATAGAGAGTGTCGCCGGCATAGACCGGCTTCAGGAACTTGCCGGTCGTCTCCAGGAAGGCGATCAGCGCGTCCTCCATGGCGGCGGCGAGTTGGCCGGCGCCGGCGGCGGACTGGATCAGCACCTGCATGCCGTGCGCCAGCATCGCCGGATGGCCCTTCGATTTGCAGTACTCGACGTCGTAGTGGATCGGATGGTTGTCGCCCGACGCCAGTTGGAACGCGGCGAACAATGCATCCGTCATGGTCCGGGACGGGATCGGCCAGCGGCTGCCGACGACCATGTCCTCGAAGGCGGCGGGCTCGGCCAGGCGGTGGCTCTGCGGATCGAAGGGCGTCGTTTCGGTCATTGAAATGGCTCTCCCCGTTGATTGAGCAGCGCCATCCTATATGCCATCGTGCAGCTTGCAACGGCCAAGACCGAAATTGGGGGAACGCGCATGGGCGCATCGGCGCTACTCGACGGAATCAAGGTGGTGGAGATGGGCCAGGCGCTCGCCGGTCCGTTCGTCGGCACCATCTGCGCCGATTTGGGCGCGCGCGTCATCAAGATCGAAGGCCCGGACGGCGATGCGGCGCGTGGCTGGGGGCCGCCGCACATCGGCGACGACGCCAGCGTGTTCCACTATGTCAATCGCAACAAGGTCTCGGTGACGCTCGACCTCTCCAAGCCGGAAGACCGCACGCGCCTGGACGCGCTGCTGGCCGAGGCCGACGTCTTCGTCCACAACATGCGCCTGGGTTCGGCCGCCAAGCTCGGCGTCGACGCCGATACGCTCTGCACCCGTTTCCCCACCCTCGTCCACGGCGATATCGCCGCCTTCGGCCATGTCGGTCCGATGAAGGATCGGCCCGGCTACGAATTGGCACTGCAGGCCTATGGCGGCATCCTCAGCGTCACCGGCACGCCCGAGGCCGGCCCCATGCGTGCCGGTCCCTCGATCATGGATTTCGGCACCGGCATGTGGACGGCGCTCGCCGTCATCGCGGCGCTCTACCGCCGCACCATCTCCGGCAAGGGCTGCCGTATCGAGACCTCGCTCCTGGAGACGGCGCTGAGCTGGATGGGGCTTCACCTCGCCAACTTCGCCACCGACGGTCTGATGCCGGTGCCGATGGGCGCGGCGCATCCGCTGGTCGCGCCCTATGGCGCCTATCAGGCATCCGACGGGCCGATCATCATCGCCACCGCCAGCGACCGGCTTTTCGA
>JAYOXJ010000054.1:0-2288 GCA_038152725.1 Rhodospirillaceae bacterium | reverse complement strand
GGCCAGGGCGCTCGGCCACGAGGAATGGCTCGCCGATCCGCGTTTCGCCGACAACGCGGGGCGCATCGGCCACCGCGCCGAGATCGATGCCGCCGTGGGTGCTGTCGTCGCCACCCGCAGCAAGGCCGAATGGGTCGATCTGCTGGTCACTGCCGGCGTGCCCTGCGTGCCGATCCAGAATTCCGCCGAATTGATGCTTGATCCCCAGGTCGCCGCGCTCGGCATGCTGGCGCCCGAACCCGGCAGTGGCGTGGCGATGGTCGCGATGCCGTTCAACGTCGACGGCGAGAAGCCGCCGATCCGCACGCCGTCGCCGACGCGGGCCGAAACCGAGGCCATGCGCGAGCAGCTGGACGCGGCGATCGCCGCCGGCGCCAATCCGTTCGACCGGCTTTTCGGTTAATCAGAGCCCCAGTTCGGCCTCGACGCGGGCGATCCAGGCGCGGAGCTCGGTGAACGGCGTCAGGTCGAAACCGCCTTCGTGGGCGAGGCGGGTGTAGGCGACCAGCGAGATGTCGGCGAGCGTGAGCGCCGTGCCGACCAGGAAGTCGCGGCCGGCCAGGGCCTTTTCGAGCGTTTCCAGCGCGGAGAGGCCGCGCTTCACCTTCTCTGGGTCGAGCTGGTCGGCGGTCTTGCCGAGATACTTCATATGGAAGCGGCAGACGGCGACGTAGGGCTCGTGGCTGTACTGTTCCCAGAACATCCATTCCAGCATCTTGGCGCGGTCGTAGTGGTCGGCCGGAATCAGCGCCGAACCCTTGGCGAGATAGACGATGATGGCGTTGGATTGCGCCAGCGGGCGGCCGTCGTCGAGCTTAACCGTCGGCACCTGGCCGAACGGGTTCATGGCGAGAAATTCCGGCGTGCGGCTTTCGCCCTTCATGATGTCGACGTCGATCCACTCGTAGGGGATCGAAAGCTTGTCGCAGGTCCACTTGACCTTGAGACAGTTGCCCGAGATGAGATCGCCGTAGATTTTCGTGGATGCCTCAGCGCGGCAGGTCGGTGGTGCCCATCAGGAACTCGTCGATGGCGCGCGCGCACTGGCGGCCTTCACGGATCGCCCAGACCACCAAGCTTTGTCCGCGGCGCATGTCGCCGGCGGCGAACACCTTGTCGATGGAGGTCGCATAGGTATCGGTGTCGGCCTTGACGTTGCCGCGCTGGTCGTAGGCGAGGCCGAAGGCGTTGAGCATGCCGTCGTGCACCGGGTTGGTGAAGCCCATGGCGAGCAGGACCAGATCCGCCTTGATCTGGAACTCCGAGCCGGGAACTTCCTTCATGCCCTGCGGCCCCCATTCCAGGCGCACGGCATTGAGCGCGGTAACCTTGCCGTCCTTGCCCTCGAACGACTTGGTGGCAACAGCCCAGTCGCGCTCGCAGCCTTCGTCGTGCGACGAAGAGGTGCGCAGCTTGAGCGGCCAGTCCGGCCAGGTGGCGCCCTTGTTCTCCTTCACCGGCGGCTTCGGCATGATCTCCATCTGGGTGACGGAGGCCGCGCCCTGGCGGTTCGAGGTGCCGACGCAGTCGGAGCCGGTGTCACCGCCGCCGATCACCACGACGTGCTTGCCTTCGGCCAGGATGTCGTAGTTGTCGAGGATCAGTTCGCCCGAGACGCGGCGGTTCTGCTGGGCGAGGAAGCGCATGGCGAAGTGGATGCCGTCGAGATCGCGGCCCGGCACCGGCAGATCGCGCGGTTCCTCGGCGCCGCCGGTGAGCGCGATGGCGTCGAAGTTCATCAACAGGTTCATCGGATTGACGTTGCCGCCGACGTGGCTGTTCGGGCGGAACTCGACGCCCTCCGCCTGCATCTGCGCCATGCGCCGGTCGATCAGGCGCTTGCTCATCTTGAAATCGGGAATGCCATAGCGGAGCAGTCCGCCGATCTTGGCGTTCTTCTCGAACACGATGACCCGGTGCCCGGCGCGCGCCAACTGCTGCGCGCAGGCCAGCCCGGCGGGGCCGGAGCCGACCACGGCGATCTGCTTGCCGGTGCCATGCTGTGGCACCAGCGGCTGGATCCAGCCTTCTTCCCAGCCCTTGTCGACGATGGCGCACTCGATGGTCTTGATGGTCACCGGCGTGTCGTTGATGTTGAGCGTGCAGGACGCCTCGCAGGGCGCCGGGCAGACCCGGCCGGTGAATTCCGGGAAGTTGTTGGTGGAATGCAGGACGTCGAGCGCCTGCTCCCAGTCGCCCCGGTAGACCAGGTCGTTCCATTCCGGGATGATGTTGTTGACCGGGCAGCCGTTGTGACAGAACGGGATGCCGCAATCCATGCAGCGCGC
>JAYOXJ010000053.1:0-14909 GCA_038152725.1 Rhodospirillaceae bacterium | reverse complement strand
GAAGAACTGGTGCTGGTGAAGCCGCAGGTCGGCACCATCATCATGCCGATCTCGCTGACGCGAATCCGTGACGTGGTTGAGGTGCGGATGCTGCTCGAGCCCTATGCCGCCGGCGTTGCGGCGGAGCGGGTCGACAACGGCGATCTTGAGGAAATTGCGCAGAAATTTGCCGAGTTGGATAGTGGCAATCTCGACAAGAAGGCGTCCGACGCGATCCTTTTCGAGATCGACGGCCTGGTTCACCAGACTGTCTGGCGGCGCTGCAACAACAACGATATCTTCAATATTCTCTACAGTTACCGCGGCCTCGTGCAGCGCACGGTGTTGGCCAAGATCGACCCGTCGAAACGTCTGGCACCGAGCCGCGACGAGATCCACGCGATCTTCGTCGGTCTGCAGAACCGCGACCGCAAAGCCGCGCTCGAGGCTATGCGCGCCCACGTTTCCGGCATTCTGGCTTTGATCGAAAGCCTGATCCGCAACGAGACCGCCAAGGTCGCCTGACCACCCCCCGCTTTTGCCCGCAAGCGCTATGGCTGGCGTATATGCCGCCATCCCCGGCGGCATGGCGAATCAGAACCATCCGTTTGACGAGGTTGACGGCTGACATACTGGTATGTTAGTTGTCGATAGCAACGATAATCCATATTCCGGATTGGCTTCGCTTCGCCGAGGCACGCAACCGGAACCCCGATCTGCTGAATTGCTTGAAACACCGCCACCCCGATCGGGAGGCTGACGAAACGGAGGAACCAATGTCGCTTATCAAGTCATCGAAATTACTGCTGGCCGGCGTCACGGCGGCCGGCTTGGCGATCGCCGCCACCAACGCCGAGGCCAAGACCTATCGCCTGAAGATGGGTTCGGAAGTCAATGCCAAGCACCCGGTCGGCGAGTCGCTGACCTTCTTCGCCAAGCGTGTCGAAGAGCTGTCGAAGGGCGAAATGAAGATCGCGACCTTCCCCGGTTCGACCATCGGCAAGGCACGCGAGATGGTCGAAATGGTCCAGGTCGGTACGCTCGACATCGCCACTATCGCCGCCGGCGTGGTCTCCAACTTCGCCCCCGGTCTCGACTTCTTCTCGCTGCCGTTCATCTGGCAGGACGTCTACCACCTGCAGCGCGCCGTCGACGGCCCGCTCGGCAAGCTGCTGGATGCGGAAATGGACAAAGCCGGTTTCGTCTCGCTCGGCTTCACCACCAGCGGCTCGCGCCAGCTCTACACCAACAAGGTGATCAAGTCGGTCGACGACGTGAAGGGCATGAAGGTGCGGACCATGAAGGTGCCGCAGATCGTCGAAACCTGGAAGGCGCTCGGCGCAATTCCGGTTCCGGTCGCCTTCAGCGAAACCTACCAGGCGCTGCAGACGGGCATGGTCGACGGTGCGGAATCGAGTTTCTTGAGCTGGATTTCCATGAAGCACTACGAACAGGCCAAGTTCGGCTACCGGATCAACTACATCGATTCCGGCCGCGCCTATTTTCTGAGCAAGGTGACGGCGGCGAAGATCGGCCCCGCGAACGTCGCCATCCTGAAGCAGGCGGCACATGAGACCATCACCAAGAAGGTGCTGGAGGAATACAATTCCCGCGACAAAGCCGCCGGCCAGACGGCCGCCAAGTTCGGCTCCAAGGTGGTCGAACTCGACATCGCGCCGTTCCAGGCCAAGGTGAAACCGGTTCTGGAAAAGTTCAAGCCGACGCTCGGCCCGGTGGTTTTCGATCACATCGCCGCTGCACGGAAATAGGACGCTTTCTCCTCCCTGGATGAACTGGGCGGGACCCGATGGTGCAGCCATCCGGTTCCGCCCTTTCTTCCGGCGGGGCACCGAATGAGTTCGCGGGTATTAAGCATGCCTCCCATTTTACGACGTTTCGTCGACAAGGCGCTGGATGGCTTTTGCGCGTTTACGCTGGCGGCCATCGTCCTGGTGACCATGTTCCAGGTGGCGAACCGATACGCCATCCAGTATCCCGTCGGCTGGACCGACGAAATCGCCCGCTTCCTCGCCGTCTGGGTGGTGTTGCTGGGCGCCGCGCGTTGCGCGCGTGACGACTCCCATATCTATATCGACCTGATCTACAACATGTTCGGCCCGCGCGGACAGTGGTGGCTGTCGCTGATTGCCAACCTGCTGTTCGCGCTGATGATCGGCGTGCTGATCTGGCAGGGCATCAAGATCATGCCGGTGGTCGCCAAACAGACCGCAGCGGCGTCACGCATCACAATGGCCTGGGTCTATCTTTCCGTGCCGCTGACCAGCGGTTTCATCGCTTTCTATCTGCTCGAACGGTTCATCGATCTGGCGCGCACTGCGCGCAGTCCGCAAGGCCACCAACACCAGGAGGTCGACATTGTTTGAGCCGATTGTGGAGCTTCTCGCCGACCATCCCCTGGTGATGATGGTCAGCCTGCTGTTGCTGCAGATGGCGATCCGCGTGCCGATCGCGGTGGCCATGGGCACCAGTTCTCTCGCCTATCTGTTCGTCACCGATTCGAACATGATCCTGGTTGCCCAGTCGGTCGTCTCGAAACTGAATTCCTTCACGCTGTTGGCGATCCCGTTCTTCATCCTCGCCGGCGAGCTGATGAACCTTTCGGGCATCAGCGAACGCCTGATCGCGCTGGCCAAGACCATGGTCGGCCACATCCGCGGTGGCCTCGCCCACGTTAACGTCGTCACCAGCACGCTGCTGGCCGGCATGTCCGGCTCGGCGGCTTCCGATGCCGCCATGACCTGCCGTATTCTCGTGCCGGTGATGCAGAAGGAGGGCTATCCCAGGCCCTATGCCGCCGCCATCACCGCCGCCTCCGCGACCATGGGGCCGATCATCCCGCCCAGTATCCCAATGGTGTTGGTCGGCGCCGTCAACGAGCTTTCCGTCGGCCGGCTGTTCTTCGGCGGCGTCGTGCCCGGCCTCTTGATGACCGTCGGGCTGATGGGCATCGTCTACTGGCACGCCATTCGCCGCAACTTCCAGCGCGACCGCCGTGCCACGCTGCGTGAGGTGTTCAAGGCCTTCGTCGACGCGCTGCTGCCGATGCTGACCCCGGCGATCATCCTGGGCGGCATGCTGGGCGGCTTGTTCACACCGACGGAGGCCGCCGTCGTTGCCGTCGCCTATACCGGTTTCCTCGGCATCGTCATCTACCGCACGATCAAGTTCGCCGACATTTACGATGCACTCTTGAACACCGTCAGCATCACCGCGCGGATCATGTACATCGTCGCGCTGGCCGGCCTGTTCGGCTGGATTCTGACCGCCGAGCAGGTCGTCAGCCGCACCGGCGAGTTTCTCCAGGCCAACGTCGAGAGCCCGGCGATGCTGCTGTTGTACCTGAACCTGCTGTTCCTGTTCCTGGGCTGCTTCCTCAACCTGGTGACGCTGATCATCCTGCTGTCGCCGGTGGTGTTCCCGCTGATCGAACTCTACGGCATCGACCCAATCCACTTCGGCGTGGTCATGGTGCTCAATCTGATGATCGGTCAGTTGACCCCGCCGGTCGGTCTGATGTCCTTCGTCGTGCTCAGCGTCGCGGAAGTCAGATTGATCGACTTCCTCAAGGAGCTCTGGCCGATGTTCCTGGTGCTGCTCGGCGTTCTCGCCATCATCACCTATGTGCCATGGCTGGTGCTGGTGGTGCCCGACATGATCATGGGCGCGCGGCTGGGCTAGGTTCGGGCGCGGCGCTACCGCCTGATTTCTTAGGGGTTGTCACTTTTTGCCGCCAGCTTCGCGGCGCGTTTCTCGCGGTGGAAGATGTAGAACCCGCTGGCGGCGATGATCAGCGCGCCCAGGATGGTGAACCCGTCCGGCAGGTTCGAGAAAAACAGATAGCCGAACAGCGTCGCCCACAACAGGCCTGAATAGGCGAACGGCATCAGCGCCGAAGGCGGCGCCGATTGGAAGGCGCGGATCAGGGTCAGATGGCCGAGCGCGCCGAAGGTTCCCATGGCCGCCATCAACCCCCATTCGACCGGCGTCGGCTGGACCCATTCGAACGGTACGGCGATGCTGGCGAGCACGGTGCCGACCAGCGCGGTATAGAACAGCGTCGTATGCGCGTCGTCGGCCTGCCTGAGCATTCGGGTGGTCAACTGATAAAGCGAGTTTGAGCAGGCGGCGGCGACGAAAAAGAGAGCCGCCAGCGGCACGTCGCCAAGGCCGGGCCGGACGATGATCAACGCGCCGGCAAGACCCGCGATGACACCGAGTACGCGCCTGAGCCCGATGCGTTCGCCCAGCAAGGGCACCGACAGCGCGGTGATCAGGATCGGGCTCAGGAACATGATCGAGCTCGCCATGGCGAGGTCGATCTGGCGGATGCCGATGAAGAACAGAAACGTCGTGATCAGCAACAATGCCGAGCGGAACACCTGCAGCACCGGCCGCGCGGTGCGGGTGTAGCGCGGCGTGCGGCGGCCGAGCAGCACGAGGACGGCTGCCAGATGGAAGAAGAAGCGTGCCCAAACAACCTCCATCACCGGCATGGTCTGCGACAACTGCTTGGCACAGGTATCGATCAGCGCGAAGAACAGCGTCGTCGTCAGCATCATGACGATGCCGCGCGGCACGTTGTCTTCTTCTAGCGTAGCGGGGCGTGAGACGGGAAGCGCCATCGGCGGCCGATCATCCAATTGCAGTGGCGGGCGGCGCCCAATCCGCGCCGGACACAACCTTTAGAGCCGACCGGTACGAAAGTAAATTGATCCGGTGGGGAAAGGTTCCTGGACGGTGAACACGCCCCATCGGCGGCGCGGATCATGGCTCTTGCAACGCTTTTGCCCATGGCCACAATAATGGCTTCGGAACGGAGCCGTTTTTCCCCGGCGTGAACAACACGGAGCCGCCGCCATGGATGCGAAGCGTACCGTCTACGACCCGAGAACCTTCAAGGGCCGAACCTTCTTCGATGCCGCGAAAGCCTTCGCCGACGGCGCGGACGATCCGGTGGCCTATCTGGAGCGGTGCCTCGATGCGGTTGCCCAGCGTGAACCCGTGGTCAAGGCCTTCGCCCACCTGGATGAAGGTACGGCGCGGGCCGCCGCCGAGGCCAGCGCCAAGCGCTGGAAGGCGGGCAAGCCGCTTTCCGCCATCGACGGCATGCCGGTCGGCATCAAGGACCTGCTTGAGACCAAGGACATGCCGACACAACTGGGCTGCGAGGCCTTCACCGGTAATTTTCCCAAGAACGACAACTCCGCCGTCTGGGCGCTGCGCCAGGCCGGCGCGGTGATCTTCGGCAAGACCGTCACCGCCGAGCTTGGCGGCAACCATCCCGGCCCGACCACCAACCCGTTCGATCCCAAGCGCACCGCCGGCGGCTCTTCGTCGGGCTCGGCGGCGGCGGTCGGCGCCCTGATGATGCCCGCCGCGATCGGCACCCAGGTCGGCGGTTCGATCATCCGCCCGGCGGCCTTCTGCGGCAACTTCGCCTTGAAGCCGAGCCAGGGCGGCATTCACCGCGGCGAGCGCCAGACGACGTCGATGAGCACGCACGGGCCGCACGCCGCCTCGATCGAGGACATGTGGCAGGTCGCCATCGAGATCGCGTCGCGCATCGGCGGCGACCCGGGCTGCCCAGGCCTGATGGGGCCGATGACGCCGCCGCTGCCGGTCCGTCCCGAACGCCTGATCGTGCTGGAAACCGAGGGCTGGTCCCGGCTCGATGCCGCCACCGTTTCCGCCTTCGAAGGCCTGCTGGAAAATCTCGCCCGTGCCGGGGTGACGCTGCTCCGCCGCGCCGATCATCCCTGGATCGAGAACATGGAGGCGAGCATCGCCGACGCTACCCGCGTCACTGGCATGATTACCGCCTGGGAAAACCGTTGGTATCAGCGCAACTTCCTCGACCGTTACCCGAACGGCATCAGCGCCCGCACCCAAGCGACGCTGGCCAGGGCCGAAGCGATGACGCCGGACGATTACCGTGCCCTGGTCGCCGCCCGCGAGGTCGCTCGGGTTGCGCACCGCACCTTGGCGCCGCTCGCCGATGCCGTCATTACGCTATCGTGTCCCGGCCCGGCGCCGATGTGGTCCGGCGACGTGCCCGGCCAGCCGCTCGCCAACCGCCCGACCGGCGACGCCGTCTACAATTATCCGAGTTCGCTGATGGGCGCGCCCGTGGTCACGGTGCCGATGATGGCGGTCGGCGGCATGCCGGTCGGCTTGCAGGTTTTGGGCCAGCGCGAGGAGGATGCGCGGATGACGGCGCTGGCGCGTTGGATCCACAGCAACATCGATCCCGTGGTCGCCGGTTGAGGGGGCGGCGATGAACGAAGCCACCGCGCTCGAGCGCGAGATCGCGCAACTCGAGGCCGAAGCCGGCGCCTACGGCGGGCGCCACGAATTCATCTCCGGCCTCAAGTGGCCGGACGGGCACAAGCTCGCCGTCAACTTCACCTGTGATTTCGACGCCATGCTTCTCCGGCGCGTGCTCGGCGAGACGCCGATGCAGTTCGCCCGTGGTGAGTTCGGCGGCCGCGTCGGCATGTGGCGGCTGATCGAGCTGTTCACCGGCCACGGCGTCAAGGCGACCTTCTTCACGCCCGGACGTATCTGCGAGCTTTTCCCGAAGGCGGTGGTCGCCGCAGCCCAGGCCGGCCACGAGATCGCCGATCACATGTGGGAGCACCGGGTGCCGAAGGAGGCCGATCTCGAGCGCGATCACATCGCCAAATCGACGGCGGCGCTGACCAAGCTGGTCGGCCGGGCGCCGACCGGATCCAGGAGCCGCCACGACGTCGCGCTGCTGGCGGAGGCCGGATACGTCTATTCGTCGCACGGCTCGGCGCATCATTTGCCGCACTACATCGCCGACAAGGGCGGCAGCACCAAGATGCTCAATCTGCCGTTCCACTACGCCATCGACGATGCCATGTTCTTTTCCTTCGCCTGGCAGGGCAGCTCCAACGATGCCCAGCGCATCACCGAGCCCGGCCGCGTGCTGGAACTCTGGTGGGACGCCTTCGAGTGGCAGTACCGCGAGGGCGGCTATCTCAATATCTGCCTGCATCCGTTCGTTTCGGGCCGCGCGCTTCGGATCGACATGCTCGATAAGCTGATCGGGCGCATGAAGACCAAGCCCGGTGTGTGGTTCCCGAGCTGCGAGGAGGTGGCGCTGTATTGCCTTGCCCACCATCCGGCGGGGGAGGGTTGAGCCATGCCGTGGAAACAGGATTACACCATCTCCGACGAGGTCGGCATGGCCGACGCCGACGTGCGCTGGCCGGACGCGGCGCGGCTCTGCGTCAACGTCAATATCGATCTCAGCCTGGCCAAGGGGCCGGAAGGGGTGAAGGCCGCCGATCTGACCAATTCGATTGCCGTCTTCGGCATGAACGAAGGCACCGAGCAGCTGTTCGCCACGCTCCGGCGTTTCGGCATCAAGGCGACCGTGGTCGTGCCGGCGGCGATGACGAATATCCTGGCCGGCACCATCGAGGCGGCGCTCGCCGACGGCCACGAAATCGCCGCGGCCGTCTTGAAGCACGAGGACGTCTCCAGTCTGGAACGCGACGAGGAGGCAGGCCGCATCGCCCGCGCCACCGAAATCCTGACCAAGGCCGTCGGTGCGCCGCCGGTGGGCTGGTTTTCTTTGCCGCGCCAGAACGATCCGTTCTCGGTCGGCACCGTCAGCCCCAACACCATCGATCTCCTGATTGATGCCGGCTACGGCTATTTCGGCGTCGGTTTGGCCGACGACATCCCGCACTACTGGGTCAGCGATTTCGAGAAACGGCGCGCCCTTCTGGCGCTGCCCTATTACTATCACTTCGACGACCAGTTCTTCCTGATGTTCCCGAAGAATGGCACCGGGTTAGAACACGCCGATACGCTCTACGCCAACTGGAACGCCGAGTTCGACGCGCAATTGAAACGCGGCCGCCACTTCAACATGACGCTGCATCCTTATGCCATAAGCTGGTGTAACCGTATGAAATTGCTAGAGGATTTCCTCGACCGCCTGATCGAGGTGCCGGGGCTCTGGAACCCGACGGGGGCGGAGCTCGCCGCCTATTGGTCGAAGACCTACCCGGCGTCCACGCATCTCAATTTGGAGCCCAGCATCTGGGTCGATTATCCCGGCTCCATGAGTTGAGAGGGCCCCGCCGTTTCAAGACCCTCTTGCCTTTTTCACGGCTTGGCTTATACCCCGGCGGCGCCACCATTTAGGACGGGTTCACTCCCTTGCCGGTCGACGATCTTCGTGCCCAGAAGCGCCTGGAGTTCGCCCTCATGCTCGAGGAACGGGGCGACCTGGAAGGCGCCGTGTCGCTTTTCGAGGAAACCTTGGCGCTGGCGCCGGATTGGGATGCCGCCCACTTCGCGTTCGCCAATTCGCTGGAAAAGCTTGGCCGCATCGCCGAAGCGATAGAACATTTCACCGCCTATTTGCGCATCGCGCCTAGCGACGACATGGGCGCCGAGGTGCGGCTCGCGCTGTTGGGCGGCCTGCCGGTGCCGCCGACCCTGCCGGAAGCCTATGTGAAGACGCTGTTCGACCAGTATGCGCCGAGGTTCGAATCGGCACTTCTGGGCGAACTCGACTACCGCGCACCGTTTCAGCTTCGCGACGCCGTCGAGCGCCTGCGCCAGGCACCCGCTACCGGTGAGCGCATCCTCGATCTCGGCTGCGGCACCGGTCTCGCCGGCGAGGCCTTCCGCGACCGCGCCGCCTGGCTCACCGGCATCGACATCTCGCCCGGCATGATCGCGGAGGCCGGCCGCAAGACCATCTACAACGAACTCAAGGAAGGTGAACTAGTGGCGGCGCTGATGGGCGGGAAGGCTACCTACGATTTGGTGATCGCGGCCGATGTCCTGGTCTATATCGGCGATCTGGCGCCGCTGTTCGCTGTGCTCAAGGGCGCGGTCGCGCCCGACGGGCTGTTCGCGTGTTCGGTCCAAAGTGCCATCGAGGCCGATTTCACCCTGGGCGCCGAATGCCGCTATTCCCACGGTGCGGCCTACATGCGGCGCATGGCGCGCGAGACCGGTTTCGAGACAGTCGTTATGGAAGACGCGTACTGCCGCCGCGAGGCCGGCGAGAAGGTGCCAAGCCTGATCTGCGTGTTCCGGCGCATGGCCGATGGCGCAGTCTCGTTCCTGCCGGCATTGCCGGAAGACATGGAACCGGCGGTGCCGGCGCATCCCATTTCGAATTGACGGTGTCGCGGCCGCGGCCCGATTTCAACTGACACCGGCGCGTTTGCGGGCTTGTTGGCATGGACTTCGGCGTGCATGCTCATGGCATTGCCGACAACCACAATCCGGAAGTGAACACCGTGGCTGAAAACCGGAGAACGACCGATCCGCTGCTGACGCCGTTTCGCATCAAGCACGTCGAATTCAAGAACCGCGTGATGAGTACCAGTCACGCCTGTGGGCTGCACGAGAACCATTTCCCGGGCGAGCGTTACCAGGCCTACCACGAGGAAAAAGCCAAGGGCGGCATCGCGCTTTCCATGTTCGGCGGGTCTTCCAACGTGGCCGCCGACTCGCCCTCCATATTCGAGCAGCTCGACGTCGGCGACGACAGGATCATTCCCTACCTGCAGGCGGTCTCGGCGCGCATGCATGGTCATGGCGCGGCGCTGATGTGCCAGATCACGCACTTGGGCCGGCGCGGCGACCCGTGGGCCGGACATTGGCTGCCGACCATCGGACCCTCGCCATCGCGCGAGACGCTGCACCGCAGTTTCGCCAAGGAGATGGACCGCCACGACATCGACCGCGTGATCAAGGCCTACGGCGCGGCGGCGAAGCGTTGCAAGGAAGGCGGCCTCGATGGCATCGAGGCGCTGGCGTCGTCGCATCTGATCGGGCAGTTCCTGTCGCCGGAAACCAACCGGCGGGCGGACGAGTTCGGCGGTTCGCTTGAGAACCGCTGCCGGTTCGGCCTGATGGTCTATGACGAGATGCGCCGTCAGGCCGGTGACGACTTCCTGATCGGCATCCGATTCGTCGTCGATGAGGGCGACGAGGGCTTGAGCTTCGAGGACTGCGTCGCCGCGGCGAAACTGTTCGAGCGCGCCGGCACGGTCGACTTCTTCAACGCCATCTACGGCCGCATGGATACCGAGCGCGCCCTTGCGGTCAACAACATGCCGGGCATGGACTCGCCGATCGCGCCCTGGCTTAAGCGCGTCGGCGAATTCAAGGCGCGGGTCGATTTGCCTGTTTTCCACGCCGCCAGAATTTCCGACATCGCCACGGCCAGATACGCCATCCAGGAGGGCCTCTTGGACATGGTGGCGATGACCCGCGCGCACATCGCCGATCCGCATATCGTCAAGAAAATCATGGCCGGCGAGGAGGACCGCATCCGCCCCTGCGTCGGCGCCACCCACTGCATGACACAGCAGCGGCCCAAATGCGTGCACAACGCCGCCACCGGGCGCGAGGGCAGCATGCCGCACGAGATTCCGAAAGCCGAGAAGGCCGGCCGCAAGGTCGTTGTCGTCGGTGGCGGCCCCGCCGGGCTCGAAGCGGCGCGAGTCTCTGCCGAACGCGGCCACCGGGTGACGCTGCTGGAGGCCGCCGGCGAATTGGGCGGCCAGGTCCTGCTCGCCGCCATGGCCGGCTGGCGCAAGGACCTGATCGGCATCGTCGACTGGCGCCGCGCCGAGCTCGAGCGCCTTGGCGTCGAGGTTCGGCTCAATTGCTTTGCCGAGGCCGCCGATGTCCTGGCCGAGGCGCCGGACGTCGTCATCGTCGCCACCGGCGGCATTCCCGATCTGGAATGGCTGCCGGGCTGGGAGCTATGCACCTCGGTCTGGGATTTCGTCGCCGGCAATGCGCCGGTGCAGGAGAACGTCGTCGTCTACGACGGCACCGGCCGCCACCCGGCGCCCCAGGCCGCCGAACATGCCGTCTGTGTCGGCAAGAAAGCCACCCTCGTCACCATCGACGGTTATCTGGCCCAGGAGTTGACCTATTCGGAACGGGTCGCGTGGAAGCGCAAATGCTACGAGCTCGGGGTCAGCGTGATCCCGGATCACCGCCTGGTCGGCGTCGTCAAGGACGGCAACCGCCTGCTCGGCACCTTCGTCAACCAGGCGACGCTGCAATCGGTCGAGCTTGCCGCCGACCAGTTCGTGGTCGAGCACGGGACGGCGCCGATGGACGAGCTTTACCGCGAGCTATGTTCTGCGTCGTCGAACGACGGCGTGACCGATCTCGATGCCCTGATCGCCGTCGAGCGCCAGCCCGGTGGCCTCGGTGGCGGCTTCGAGCTTTACCGGGTCGGCGACGCGGTCGCCAGCCGCAACATCCCGTCCGCCGTCTACGACGCGCTCAGGCTCTGTATCCGGCTCTAGGAAGATCTAGGGTTTCGCCGTCTCGTTGACGGCATCGGCGAGGCTGGATGCGAGCAGCCGGGCGACGCAGGCATAACCGAGATCGTTCATGTGCAGCTGGTCGCGACTCATGATGTCGTTGGGCTGCATGCCGCCGTCCTTGTACCAGTACTGCATGGCGTCGAACCGCCGGAACACGGCGACCTTCGTGTCCTGGGCCGTTGCCTTGATGATGCGCATGATCTTCTGATGCGCAGGGCGTTTCAGCACCCGGGGCGAGAGCTGCAGGTCCATCAGCACGATATCCACGTCGATGGCCTTGAGCCGGCGCACGCCTTCGCGAAGAGATTGCTCGAACTTGTCGGGATCTACGCCTTTCAGCGCGGCATTGCTGCCGAGTTGCCAGATTACAAGGTTCGGCTTCAGATCCAGCACGTCCTTTTGAAAGCGCACCAGCATCTGCGATGCGGTCTCGCCGCCGATCCCCTTGTTGACGACGTTGATTTCCCGGTCGGGGAAGCGGCGTAGCAACTCCTCAGCCAGGCGCGAGGGATAGTTCTTGGAACGGTCGCTGGCGCCGATGCCCTCCGTCGACGACGAGCCGATGGCGACGATCTTGAGGGTTTTGCCGCGCCGAAGTGCCCGCGCCGTGTTCGGCAACGGGACGCGAAAACCGGCGATTTCCTTGGGCGCGTCGCAGACATCGGGGGCCGGGCGCAGGAGAAAATAGCCGGCCACGACAGCGGCCACGCCGCAAGCGGCCAAGCTCAAACCCGCCAAACGCTTCATGATAACCCCACCCCCGGCGCGCGGCCCGGACAGTCCCGGCCGGCCATCGGCAAGCGCCGATCTCCCGAAACGGCAAATTGCCATAAATCCCCGGAATCCACTATCATTGCCGACATCGGCCGCCATTCGCGGCCGGTCCGGAGCCAAGCCGAACCATGTCCAGTGGGAAAACCGAAAAAGTCGCGTCCACGCGGGACCTTCGGCTCGACTTCTTTCGTGGCCTGGCGCTGTTTTCGATATTCATCGACCATATCCCCGGCAACATCTGTCGCTATTTCACCATCCAGGCGATCGGTATTTCCGATGCGGCCGAGGTGTTCATCCTGATCTCCGGCTACGCGGCGGGCATGGTCTACGGCGGCGTCTATCAAAAGGTCAGCTTCGTCGCGGCTACGGCCAGGACGCTGCAGCGCGCCTGGCAGCTCTATGTCGCGCACATTTTCCTGTTCATGCTGTTCATGGCGACGGTGGCGAAGGCGGCGAACGGGTTCAATACGTCGCTGTTCGCCGAGGAATTCCGCGCCGCCGATTTCCTCAAGTCTCCGGATGTTTCCATCATTCGCGCGCTGACGCTGCAGTTCCAGCCGATGTTCATGGACATCCTGCCGCTCTACATCGTGCTGCTCTGCATGCTGCCGGTCGCGCTGCTCGGGTTCCGGCATGCGCCCTGGGTCGCTTTCGTCGTGATCGGCGGTGTTTGGCTCGCGGCGCAACTCGACCCACGGGTCGCGCTCAAGGCCTATCCCGGCGTCGATCACACATGGTTCTTCAATCCGTTCGCCTGGCAGGCGCTGTTCCTGTTCGGCGCCTATTTCGGCGCGCGCGGCGTGATCCCGAAAGGCAGCCCGCCGGAGGGACGGAGTTGGATCTTCTGGCTCGCCGCAGCGGTTGCTTTCGCGTGCTTTGCGCTCAAGATCAACTGGACCATCAGCGACCATTTCCAGGTCCTGACCCCGGTGTTGCTGAAGCAGATCGGCCCGTTCCTCAGCAAGACCGACATGTCGCCCGTCCGTTTCGTCAACGTCATCGCGCTCGCCGTTGTCGTCGCCTGTTTGATGGCGCCGCAATCGAAATGGCTGAAGCTGCGGGCCGCCTGGCCGTTCCTGGTCTGCGGTCGCCATTCGTTGGAGATTTTCTGCCTCGGCATCCTGCTTTCCGTGATCGCGCATTACGGACTGACCGAGTTTCTCGGCAACGCGCCGATGAAGGTCGTCGCGTCGGTCGCCGGAATAGCCGTCATGGTCGGTGTCGCGGCGTTGATCGACTGGGTTGGATCGATCGGCGCCAAACCGGCGCATCGCGAACCGAACCCCAAACCCGCCAGTGAGGGACGTGCATGAAGGACCGTATCGCAGCGCTAATGGTTTCCACCGTCGCCGTGACGGCGGTTGCCGTTGGAAACGAAGGGCGCGCCGCCGATTGCAACGTGGCGCCGGATGTCTTTACCGATCAGGTGCCGCCATCGGCGACACGCGAGCGGCTGGCCAAGGGCACCGAGGTCGTCATCGTCGCCATCGGCAGTTCGTCGACCGTGGGCGCCGCCGCCGGTGGGCCGGAATTCGCCTGGCCGGCGCGGCTCGGCGCCGAGCTTGCCCAGCGCCATCCCGGCGCTACGATCACGGTGCACAACCGCGCGGTGGCGAAGAGTACCGCCGAAGCGGTACTCATCCGCATGGACAAGGACGTGCTGCCGCTGAAGCCGACTTTGGTGATCTGGGAAACCGGCACCGGCGATGCCGTGGTCGGTGCCGATCTCGACGCTTTCCGCGATTGGCTGCAGGCCGGCGTCAACAAGCTGACGGCGGCGGGCGCCGAGATCATGTTCGTTGATCAGCAGTTCTCCCGGCGCACCGAGATGATCCTGAACCTGGCACGCTATTCCGAGACGTTGCGCGCGGTCGCCAGCGCCAACGGCATCGGCGTGTTCCCCCGTCACGACATCATGCGCGCCTGGGTCGATGAGCGGATATTCGATTTCGAGATCAGGGAACCGCGCAAGCGCCAGGACGTCGCCCGGCGGCTCTACGACTGCATCGGCCGTGCCGCCGCCACCTTCATCGAACGCGAAGCCAAGCCCCAGCCCGTCAAGTAATCGGTCCGGCATAATTTTGCCGAACAGGTCAAAACCCGTAGAGCGTGGCCGGGTTGTCGACCAGGATGCGTCGGCGTGTCGCCGCGTCTCCCATCCAGGTGAGCAGCGTCTGCATCAAGGTGGCGTCGTCGGGCCTGGCGCCATGCGCAGAGGGATGCGGCCAGTTCGACGCCCAGACCATGCGTTCCGGCGCGGCGGCGACAAGCGTGTGCGCCAGCGGCGCGACATCGGCGTAATCGGGCGGACCGCTTTTCGAAGTCTCGTAGGCACCGGAAATCTTGACCCAGCAGTTGCCGCGCTCGACCAGACGCAGCAGCGCCCGGAAGCTCGGGTGATCGGGCGCAACCGGCTCGCGGAACTTGCCGATATGGTCGATCACCACCTGGCCTGGGAGCGCGGCGAGCAGCGCTTCGCGCTCGGCCAGGTCGCGGCCGTCCATCTGCAGTTCAATGTGCCAGCCGAGATGCTGCACTTGGGCCGCCATCGCGGGCACGTCGTCCCAGGTATGGAGCTTGCCGATCAAGAGGTGCAGCCGGATGCCGCGAATGCCGCCGGCATGGAGCGCGTTCAAAGCATCGAAGGACGTGTCGCGGCCGATCATGGCGATGCCGCGAGCCGCCGCCCCAAGCTCGGCAACGGCGTCCACGGTGCAGCGGTTGTCGGTGCCATAGGCGGAGGGCTGGACATCAGCTCAATGACGTCCGTCGTGAGCCCGAGACTTCGAC
>JAYOXJ010000052.1:2395-15039 GCA_038152725.1 Rhodospirillaceae bacterium | reverse complement strand
TGTCAAGGGAGTGCTCTCCCGCTGAGCTACACGCCCGAAGGGACCATGTTACCACGGTCCGGGCGAGCTTTGTACTTTCTCGACCGCGCCTTGACAAGTCTCGATTGGGCCCCGCCTGGGCGATGCCCGGCGGCCCGGTTTCCCCCGGGTTTCGGCGCCGTTGAGCCGCCCGCCCGCGCCGCCCGCGACCCGGTCATTGACAATCCGCCGGCCGGATGTTGCCATCGCGAAAGCGCGACGGTCGCTCCTTGGCCCCCCGTTCGGTTTCGCGGGGCCGGGGCGCCGCGACGGAACCGAACAAAAGCCAATTATTGCCGAGACGATAAAGGCGCCCGCCGATGACCGACCGCCGCTCCGACCATTCCACCGGCCCCGATCCGCAATCGCCCGCCGACCAAGCCCCCCAGGGCGAGACCCCGCCCGAGGCCGGGAACCCCAAGGTGCTGCCCGCCGTCCGGCGGCCGAGCTGGGACCTGCGCGCGCCCCGGCGCCAGACCGTGCCGATGGTGTTCTCGTCGCCGCATTCGGGGCGCGACTATCCGGCCGACTTCGTCGATGCCTCGCCCTTGGCGCTAGCGCAGCTAAGGCGCTCCGAGGATGCCTTCGTCGACGAGATCTTCGCCGGCGCGCCCGATTTCGGTGCGCCGCTGCTGCGTGCGCTGTTCCCGCGCTCCTACGTGGACGCCAACCGCGAGCCCTACGAGCTCGACCCCGAGATGTTCGAGGGTGAGCTTCCGGATTACGTGCGCACGCGCTCTGTGCGGATCACGGCGGGGCTCGGCACGGTGCCGCGCGTCGTCGCCGACGGCGCCGTCATCCATCCGGGGCCGCTGGTGTTCGAGGATGCGCGCGCGCGGATCAAGCGCCACCACCTGCCCTATCACCGCACGCTCGAACACCTGCTCCGCGCCACGCGCGAGCGCTTCGGCGGCGTGTTGCTGGTCGACTGCCACTCGATGCCGTCGTCGGGCGCACCGGGCAGTCACGGTTCCAAGGCGGGTCGTCCGATCAAGAACGTCGATATCGTGCTCGGCGATTGCCACGGCGCCGCCTGCGCCGCCGCCATCTCTGATGTGGCCGAGGATACGCTGCATCGGTTGGGCTACCGGGTGCGGCGCAACCGGCCCTATGCGGGCGGCTACATCACGCGGCACTACGGCCGCCCGGCCGAGGGCAGCCACGCGCTGCAGATCGAGATCAACCGCGCGCTCTACATGGACGAGGCGACGATCCAGCGCACGCCGGGCCTGGCGTCGGTGATGCGCGACATGAACCGGCTGATCGACGCGCTCGCCCAGGCCATGCCCGCCGTGCTGGAAGCCGCCGGCGACATCGCCGACGCCGCAGAGTAGGTGCCGCCGTGAGCAAGGCCGCCACGCTCGAAATCCGTGACAGCCAGGCCGGCGACATCGCCGCGATCCAGGCGATCTACGCCCATCACGTGCTGCACGGCCTGGCCAGCTGGGAGGAAACCCCGCCCGATGTGCCTGAGATGACCAAGCGGCGCGACGCCATCGTCGGCGACGGCTTCCCCTATCTGGTGGCGCTGCTGGAGGGTGAGGTGGTCGGCTACGCCTATGCGTCGAAGTACCGGCCCAGGCCGGCCTACCGCCACACCGTCGAGAACTCCGTCTACGTCATGGAGAACCGCGTCGGCCACGGCATCGGCAAGACGCTGCTGGCCAGCCTGATCGCGCGCTGCGCCGAACAGGGCTTCCGCCGCATGGTGGCGATCATCGGCGATTCCGGCAACGCGCCCTCGATCGCGCTGCACGCCAAGGCCGGCTTCCATCACGTCGGCATCATCCCGAGCTGCGGCTTCAAGCACGGCAAGTGGCTCGACCAGGTGATCATGCAGCTGCCGCTGGGGCCCGGAGATACAACGCTTCCGTAAGGTCTTGGCATCCGGTTTGCAACGCGTCCATCGGGAAAGGAACGGTGGACGACATGACCAGACGTTACGCATTCATGGTATTCGCAGGGCTGATCGCCCTTTCCGGCACCGCCGGGGCGATGCCCGTGGCCCAGCAGACGCACAAGCAAGCGCTTGAAAACAATTGGAAAATCTGCGAGGCAGCGGTCGGCGCGGCGGAATCGCAGGCGGGTATCCCGAAGCATCTTTTGACCGCCATTTCCCAGGCCGAATCCGGTCGCTGGCACGCGGAAAAGCAGGCAAATATTGCCTGGCCCTGGACCGTCACCGCCAACGGCAAGGGCCTGTTCTTCGACAGCAAGGCCGAGGCCATGGCCGAGGCCGAGATCCTGATCACCCAGGGCGTGCGCAACATCGACGTCGGCTGCATGCAGGTCAACATGATGTACCACTACGGCGCCTTCGACAGCCTGGCCAAGGCCTTCGATCCGGCCACCAACGCCAAGTACGGCGCCAAGTACCTGAAGGAAATGCACGCCAAGACCCGCGACTGGCGCGAGGCGGCGGCGCACTACCACTCGACCACGCCCGAGCAGGCGACGCGCTACCGCGCCAAGGTGCTGCGGCTCTGGGACCAGGCGCGCTGGCCGCAGATGGTCGCCCATGCAAACCGAAAACCGGCCGAGGCGAAACAAGCCGAAGCCAAGGATAAGCTTTCCGAGAAACTCACGGCCGCCGACAAGATCGCCGGCAATTATGCGGACAAGGACAAGGCGGGCGCCGATCCCGGCCGATCCCGGCCGTCGGCCATCGATTTCGGCCTGATGCAGCGCCTCAACGCGTCGTTCCAGGACCGTCTGGAAGAGAAGACCGCCGGCGAGGAACTGGCCGCAGAGGGCGCCCAGCGCGCGCATCTCCGCCGCGAGCAGTTGGACGCCTGGCGCGAGCGCAAGGCCGCCGGCGCCACGCTGATGCATCTCGCCAACATGCGCCGGGCCGAACTGGCGCAGCGCCGCCGCAAGGAACTGAGCCAGGTGAGTGCGTCCGAGCGCGCCGACACCTTCGCCGACCGGCGCCGAGGCCAGCTCGACGCATGGCGCGCGCACCGGGTCGAGGGCGACACCATCTACTACACCGGCGACACACCGCTGCCGTTCAAGCCGAACGCAGGACCCGACTCGGGATCGTAGTGACGCCGTAACCGGCTTCTTCCGGGATCACGATCTGCTGGCCGTCGGGCGTGTCTACGCGCTTCGGCCGCACGCAGACGACCTCCTCCAACCGCGTATGCGCCATCAGCGCCTGGACATCGGCCCAGCGCGCCAGCTTGATCAGGTTCATCATCGTCGGCAGCACCAGCTTCAAGCGCCCGGCGTGGACCTCTTCCAGGATATCCTGCGGCCGGCGCCAGGCGGCGTGGACGATCTCGTAGCCGTCGACGGTGACCTCGGCCTGCCCGGCCGGCGCCGGGGCGACGAAGAAATGCGTATCGAAGCGCTTCGAGCGCGACGGCGGCGTGATCCAGTGCGCGAAGCGTTCCAGCGTGTCGGTGGCGAGCTCGAGCCCGGCCGCACGCGCGATCTCCAGCACCGGGCGCTCGGGCGTAGCGGCGACCAACTCGGCGACTTCGCTTCCGTCGAGCGGCGCCTTGGCGCCCGGCCGGCGCGCCAGCAGGATGCCGGTCTCCTCGAACATCTCGCGCACCGCCGCCACCTTGAGGGTGGCGTGGACATCGTCGGCAGCGAGGAAGTCGCGCGCGTAGGCTTCGTCGGGCGCATCCGACTTGCCGCCCGGAAAAACCAGCGCGCCGCCGGCGAAATGCTTGCCGGCCGCCTTCTGCAACACCAGCACCTCGAGCCCTTCGTCGCCGTCGCGGACCAAGACGATGGTCGCCGCCGGCAGCGGCGTCGTGCTTTCCTCTTCGGTCGGGTGCGGCATGTGGGGCTCGGTCATCGCGGGCGTTCGCTTCAGGCGACAGCGAAGCGGCTGTCGAGCCTTGGCGGGCCGTCGCTGGTGACGCGGCCCATCTCGATCAGGCGGACGAGGTGCGAGAGCGTGGTGCGCGCGGCGGCCGGGTGCAGGTGTTCAGGCACCTTGGCGTAATTGAGCCTGACGATGTGGGCGACATCTTCGACGCCCGATGCCAGCGCATCGAGGATCGCCTGTTCGCGGCCCTCGCGGTGCGCCTTCAAGGCGCGCACGTGGCGCTCGGGCTCGGTGATGGCGGGGCCGTGCGTCGGCCAGTAGGTCGTCTCCGTCCGGCCCAGGACCTTTTCCAGCGAGGCCATGTAGTCGCTCATGTCGCCGTCCGGCGGCGACACCACCGTGGTCGACCAGCCCATGACATGGTCGCCGGAAAACAGCGTGTCCTCTTGCTTGAAGGCGAAGCAGAGGTGGTTGTGGATGTGGCCGGGCGTGTGCACCGCCTCGAAGGTCCAGCCCGGACCCTCGATGACATCGCCGTCGGCGACGGCATGGTCGGGGCGGAAATCCCGGTCGCCCAGGGTCTCCAGGCCATCGACCCCCTGCCAGCAGCGGCCCGGCACGTGCGGGCCGAAGCTGTAGGTCTCAGCCCCGGTGGCGCGTTTGAACGGCTCCGCCGCCGGCGAGTGATCCATATGCGTGTGGGTGATGAGAATGTGGCTGACGCGTTCGCCGTCGAGCGCCTTCAGCAGCGCCGCCACATGCGCGTCGTCGAGCGGACCCGGATCGATCACCGCGACCTCGTCCTTGCCGACGATATAGGTGCCGGTGCCGTGGAAGGTGAAGGGGTTCGGGTTCTCGGCGATGACGCGCCGGACCATCGGCGTCACCTGGTCGACGCGGCCGTACTCGAACTCGATATCGCGGACGAAGGGAATGGCGTTCATCAGATCACACCCTTCCGTTTGAGCGCGCCCAACTCTTCCGCCGAGAGCCCCAAGCGAGTTCCGTAGACCTCGTCGTTGGCCTCGCCGAGCTGGGGACCCAGGCTTTCGATGCTGCCGGGGGTTGCCGAGAGCCTGGGGTAGACGCCGGGCACGACGATTTCGCCGACGCCGGGCACGTCGATCCTGAGCAGGTCGTCGCGGGCCTTGAAATGCGGGTCCTCGAAGATATCGGCGACGGAATTGATCGGCCCCGCCGGCACGTCACCCGCGATGCAGCGCTCCAAGATTTCGGCGCGCGGCAGCGACTGGGTCCAGGCCGTGACCTCGGCGATGACGTAATCGCGCGCCGCCAATCGCTTTTTCTGGTCGCCGTACTCGGCCAGCAAATCCGGCCGCTGCATGGCGCCGCAGAGCCGCTCGAACATCTTGTCGGTGGTGCAGGCGATGGCCAGGTTCTTGCCGTCGGCGCAGGGGAAATGGCCGTGCGGGCAGGCGTTGACCGTGCCGGTGCCCTCGGGCTCGCGCACATGGCCCTTCATGGCGTAGCGCGGCACCATCTCGTCCAGCACCCGGAACACCGAGGCGTAGAGTGCCATGTCGATGATCTGGCCCTGGCCCTTCCTGGGTCCGCCGGTGGCGTCGCGGTGGCGGAGCGCCATCAAGACGCCGATGGCGCCGTACATGCCGGTCATGTAGTCGGCCAGGGAGGTCGAGCCGGGCGTCACCGGCAATTCGCCAGGCAGACCCGAGAGATAGGTGAGCCCGCCGACCGCGTGGCCGATGCGGGCGAAGCCGGGGCGGTCGCGGTAGGGCCCGTCCTGGCCGTAGCCGGTGACGCGGAGCAGCACCAGGCCCGGATTGAGCGCCGACAGCACGTCCCAGCCGAGCCCCCATTTCTCCAGCGTGCCGGGGCGGAAGTTCTCGCAGACGACATCGGCCTCGGCGACCAGGCGCTTGAACAGTTCCTGGCCTTCCGGCGCCTTGAAATCGAGCGTGATCGAGCGTTTGTTGCGGCCCTCGGAGAGCCAGCAGAGCGAGCGCGTCGGGTCGTCGGTGGCGGTGCCGAAGCGGCGCCACGGATCGCCGCCCTTGGGGTTCTCGATCTTGATCACCTCGGCGCCGAACTCGCCCAGGATCGAGGCGGCATGGGGTGCTGCGACGAAGGTCGCGATATCCAGCACGCGCACGCCCTGCATGGGCTTTGGGATCGTCGGATCGGCCATGATTTTGTTTAGCGCAGCGGCGCTCACGGGTCACGCCCGATTCACCACCGGCCCTGATATGCCCGTACCTGGCGCGGGTAGATGGTGCGGCCGAAGATCTCGCGGAGCCACGCCATGAATATCTTGCCGCTCATCGGGTTTCGAACCTTGGCCGGCTGGGCGCGGACGCCGAAGGCATCGAAGCAATAGAGCGCGCGGCGCATGTGGAAATCGTCGGTGACGATGACAGCCTCGCGCCAGCCCTGGGCGCGCATCGCCTTGATGGAAAATACGGCGTTCTCGAGCGTGCGGGTCGAGCGCGTCTCCAGATGCAGCGCGGTGTCGGGAACGCCGGCGGCACGCGCCAGCGCCGCCATGGTCTCGGCCTCGGGCGTGGCGGTCGTGGTGACACCGCCAGACAAAAGCAGATTGGGCGCATGGCCCGCCTGCCAAAGCCGGATCGCTTCCGCCATGCGCCGCTCGTTCACCGGGCCGGGCCCGCCGTCCGGCAACTGCTTGGCGCCGAGCACGATGATGACGTCGCAGGATGTCGGGGTGCGGCGGGCCATGTCAGCTGGCGAAGCGCGCGTCGGCCTTCATGGCGAGCCCGCCGGCATTGGTCGTCGCCCACAGCGTGGCGGTGGAACCGTCGTCCGACGGCAGGCCGTTCAGGCTGAACGGACCGGTATCGAACACCGGGCTCATGGCGCGGTAGTCGAGGTGGGCGAGACGCGCGTCGGGGCGCTGGCGCCGGCAGAGATCCATCAGGAGGGTCGCGATCAAGGGCCCGTGCACGATCAGGCCGGGATAGCCCTCTTCCTCGGTGACGTACTTGAGGTCGTAGTGGATGCGGTGCCCGTTGAAGGTGAGCGCGGAATAGCGGAACAGCAGCACCGGGTCGGGTTCGATGACGCGGTGCCACTTGGCGCCTTGCGGCGCCGGCTTTTCCGCCGGCGGCGGCGCGCCCGGAACAGCCGCGTCCCGGAAGACGATGTCGTGCTCCTCGCGGATGCAGAGCCCGTCTTCGTCGGACACTCGGTGTTCGACCAGAATGAAGACCAGATTGCCGCTGGCGCCCGACTTATGGGTGACGTCCTTGATGGTGGAAAGCCGGCTTGCGCGCACGCCGACCCTGAGCGGCCTGACGAATTCGATGCGCCCGCCGGCCCACATGCGCCGGGGAAGTTCGACCGGCGGCAGGAAACCGCCGCGCCGGGTGTGGCCGTCGGGGCCGAGCACGCGCATCGGCGCGGACGGCAGGAAATACATCCAATGCCCGGCCGGCGGCACCGGGTCGCCTTCCTGCGGCGTCTCGCCGTCTTCGTAGTCGAGGGTGGCGGCCAATCCCCGCATGGGCCCAGGCGCGATCAGGTCGTGCGCCTCTTCGGTTCGGCCGATCCAACTGCGCATGTGGTCGATGTCGATGGTCATGGCGCCCTCTCAGAACGAACGCGGCAGGCCGAGCACGTGTTCGGCGATGTAGGAAAGGATCAGGTTGGTCGAGATCGGCGCCACCTGGTAGAGCCGGGTCTCGCGGAACTTGCGCTCGACGTCGTATTCCTCGGCGAAGCCGAAGCCGCCGTGCGTCTGCAGGCACATGTCGGCCGCCTTCCACGACGCGTCGGCGGCCAGGAGCTTGGCCATGTTGGCCTCCTCGCCGCAGTTCTCGCCGGCATCGAACAGGTCGGCCGCGCGCTCGACCATCAAAGCGGCGGCGCGCATCTCGGCGTAAGAACGCGCGATCGGGAACTGGATGCCCTGGTTCTGGCCGATCGGCCGGTCGAAGACGCGGCGCTCGTTGGCGTAGTTCGACGCCTTCTCGATGAACCAGCGCGAGTCGCCGATGCATTCCGACGCGATCAGGATGCGCTCGGCGTTCATGCCGTCGAGGATGTACTTGAAGCCGTTACCCTCCTCGCCGACCAGGGATGAGGCCGGAATCTTCAAGTCGTCGAAGAACACCTCGGTGGTGGCGTGATTGACCATGGCGCGGATCGGTTTGATGGTGAGGCCGTTGCCCTTGGCTTCGCGTATATCGACCAGGAACACCGACATGCCGTGGTGCGGTTTGGCGCCGGCGTCGCGCGGCGCGGTACGAGCCAACAGCAGCATGAAATCGGAATGCATGATCCGGGACGTCCACACCTTCTGGCCGTTGATGCGGTACTGGTTTCCGTCCTTGACCGCGGTGGTGCGGATGCGCGAGGTGTCGGTGCCGGACGTCGGCTCGGTGACGCCGAAGGCCTGCAGGCGCAATTTGCCCTCGGCGATACCGGGCAGCAGCATGCGCTTCTGATCCTCGGAGCCGTGCCGCAGCACCGTGCCCATGGTGTACATCTGGGCGTGGCCGGCGCCGCCGTTGCAGCCCGACGCCTGGATTTCCTCCATCACCGCCGTCGCCTCCGACATGCCGAGACCGCTGCCGCCGTAGGCCTCGGGGATCAGGCAGGCGAGGAAGCCGGCATCGGTCAACGCCTGGACGAACTCGCCGGGATAGGCCTGCTCGCGGTCCTTCTCGCGCCAATACTCGCCAGGATATTCGGCGCAGAGTTGCTGGACCGCGTCGCGGATTTCTGGATGTCGTTTCTGCATTATAAGCTCCGGTCGATCAGCCCCACAGCGCCGACGTCGGCGGATGGACGAAGCCATCCTTGAACAAGAGACCGTCGGCACGGTCATTCTTGAGCAACAACGGTCCGTCGAGATCGACGTACTCGGCGAACGATGCCAGCAGCATGGCCGGCGCCATGGCGAGCGAGGTCGCGACCATGCAGCCGATCATCATCTTCATGCCCATGGCCTGGGCGTTGCGCGCCAAGTTGAGCGCTTCTGTCAGGCCGCCGGTCTTATCGAGCTTGATGTTGACCATGCCGTAGAGCGGCTTCAGGCGCTCGAGGCCCTCGCTGGTGTGACATGACTCGTCGGCGCAAAGCAGGATCGGGCTCTCGAAGCCCTCGAGCCCGGCATCGTCCTCGGCCGGCAGCGGTTGCTCGATCATTTCGACGCCGAGATCGGCGAGCGCCGGCAGCACGGCCTTCATCAATTCGAGATTCCAGGCCTCGTTGGCGTCGGCGATGAGCCGGGCGCCGGGCGCCGCCTTGCGCACCGCGCCAACGCGCTCGACCACGCTTTCGGCATCGAGCTTGATCTTGATCAGCGGTGCAGTGGCGATCTCCGCCGCAGCCTCGGCCATCGCCGCCGGCGTACCGATGGAAATGGTCTGCGCGGTCAACGCCGCCTTGGGCTCGGGCACGTCGGCGATCTTCCAGATCGGCGTCGCGGTCTCCTTGGCTTCCAGGTCCCAGAGCGCGGCATCGATGGCGTTGCGTGCCGCGCCTGCCGCCATCACGTACCACAGCACGTCGCGCTCTAGCCCGCCTTCGATGGCCTGCGCCTGCATGGCAAGATCGTGCTCGACGTCGGCAACGGTCTCGCCGTAGTGCGCGTAGGGCACGCATTCGCCGCGACCAGCGTGGCCGTTCGAAGCGATCTCGACGGTCAGCACCTCGGCCGCCGTCTTGGTGCCGCGCGAAATGGTGAAGGGCCGGGCCAGCGGCCAGGACTCGTGCTTCACCGTGGCCTTGCGGCCGGTCATGCGACGGCGCTCATGGCAGATTGTCCACCAGGCGCGCGACGCCGGTGGCCACCGGATCGACCGCCGGCAGACCGAGCTCGTCCTCGATCTTGGCTAGGTACTTAGACCCCTCGCCCTTCGGCAGGTTGTGGGTATCGACGGAAACGCCGATGCACTTGGCCGCCGGATTGGTCAGCCTGGCCGCCTGCACGTTGGCGGCGATGCATTCCTTCAAGCCCGGCACCGGGTAGTCGGGAAGCCCGCGCATGTGCTTGCGCGTGGCCTCGTGGCAAAGCACCAGTGCGTCCGCCTGGGCGCCGTGCAGCAGGCCCAGGCTAACGCCGGCATAGGAGGCATGGAACAGGGAGCCCTGCCCCTCGATCAGGTCCCAGTGGTCGGCATCGTTGGCCGGCGACAGCCATTCGGTGGCCCCGGAAATGAAGTCGGCGACGACGGCATCGACGGAAACCCCGGTGCCGGCGATGAAGATGCCGGTCTGGCCGGTGGCGCGGAACGTCGCCTTCATGCCGCGTGACTGCATCTCGCGCTCCAGGGCAAGAGCGGTATACATCTTTCCGACCGAACAATCGGTACCGACCGGCAACAGCCGCTTGCCGGTCCGCTTCTTGCCGTTGGCGACGTCGAAGGCGCGGGTCGGGTGGCGGGCGTCGGTCAGCGTGCGGCCATGCTTGGCGGCGGCATCGGCGATTTCCGGCACGGAGGTCAGCTTGGCGTGCAGCCCGCTGGCGATGTCGAACCCCAGTTCACAGGCGCGCACCAGTTGCTCTGTCCAACTCGGCCCGATCACGCCACCCCGGTTGGCGACACCGACGATTACCGTCTTGGCACCGGCGGCGGCGGCCTCCGCGAGGGTCATGTCGGGCAGGCGCAAGTCGGCGTTGCAGCCGGAAAGGCGCAGCTGGCCGATGCAGATATCCGGTCGCCAGTGCACCACGCCCGCCGCGGTCTTGGCCGCGAGTTGGTCGGACGCGTCGCCCAAGAACATCAGATAGGGGGTTTTCAAGGCCATGTCGGCGGCATTCCTGGGTTCGTTTTGGTTTTATCTAGCCTATGAACATAGCGCGGCCGGGGCAAGCCCCGAGGCCCGTGACCGCCCGCTTTCAGGGCCTTGGCGAGGGCCGGGCCAAGGTTTATACAAGGCCGCCATTCGCGTTGAGGAGACCTCCATGGCCTACGTCATCACGCCGCCCGCCATCGCCGCCGTCGCCATTGCCGGCAGCGACGATGAGTTTCCGGTCAACCGGGTCTATTGCGTCGGGCGCAACTACGCCGACCACGCCCGCGAGATGGGCCACGATCCCGACCGCGAGCCGCCGTTCTTCTTCGCCAAGGCGCCGGAAAACCTGGTCGCGGCCTCGGCTCTCGACGGCGGCGGCAAGTTCCCCTACCCGAGCCAGACCAAGGACGTCCACCACGAGATCGAAATGGTGGTGGCGCTGGCCAAGGGTGGCGCCGACATCGCCGAGAAAGACGCGCTGTCGTGCGTGTGGGGTTACGGTGTCGGCATCGACATGACCCGGCGCGACCTGCAGGGCGAGGCCAAGAAACTGGGCCGGCCCTGGGACGTCGGCAAGGCCTTCGACCATGCCGCGCCGATCGGCCGGCTGCACCCGGTCTCGGAAGTAGGTCATCCGGCGAAAGGGCGGGTCTGGCTCGAAGTCAACGGCGCGCGCCGCCAGGAAGGCGACCTCAACCAGCTGATCTGGAACATCCCCGAGACGATCTCGTATCTCTCCGGCCTGTTCACGCTCCGGCCCGGCGATCTGATCTATTCGGGCACGCCGGCCGGCGTCGGACCGGTGGTGAAGGGCGACGTGCTGGTCGGCGGCGTCGACGGGCTCAGCGGCATCCGCGTCGAGGTCGCCTGAGGCGGCAAATCGACAGCCTCTGCGAATCGCCCGCATCGGAATCGCTTCGCGGCGCGCCTTGGCAAAAGCCGGCCGCGCTTGTCAAGGAAGCGGCTTTTGTCGTGATTATTCAATAGTTTGCGTTCTGGCCTGCGAACGCCCGCCGGCGATTTGACGCGATCCCGATTCTGCCGCTAACAAAACGGCCAAGAAACCAGGGAGGACATCATGTCCGGCTCGACTTGGCTAGATCGGCTCTCGATTTTCACCGCTGTCGCTGGCGTCTTGGCTGTTGCCACGCCGGCATCGGCGGACGAGATCGCGGTAGCCACCGCCAAGCGGGTCGGTCATGCAACCATCAACGAGGTTCTTATCAACGGTCGTGACGGTGGCCGGGATACCCCGGCCACCGTACGTCCAGGCTCTCCGATTACCGTACAGATGGTGTTCCAGTCCGACTCGTCTGGCTGGTGCCCGAAATGCTCCAACCAGATCGTCGTCGGATACGCTCGCCAGAAGGCCGGCGTGCTCGAACGCCTGCCTGGCGGCAAGTGCGTCTATTCCGGCAGCGGCCGGCACAGCGGCGAGAAACTCACCTTCCGCATGGCCGCGCCGACGGCGCCCGGCAACTACCGGATGATCGTCTCGGCGCCGCAGGCCTACAACTGCACCAAGGCGCTGCGCTGGCGCGCCACGCCGCACGCCGTCGCTATGCTCGACGTCAAGAACCGCTGAGCCCCTCAGGCTTCAATCCACCTTCGGCATCGGCGACTTCAATCCGCTGGCGGAATTGAAGATCACCACCCGTTCGTTCGGGCCGGTACGTCCGGACTTGATGGCTTGCGCGTAGGCGGCGAGGCAGGCCGCGCCCTCGGGACAGAGGTGGACACCGTCGGCGCGCGCGGCGAGCGCGCGCATGTCGTCGACCTCGGCATCTGAAACGGCGACGGCGAAACCGTCGCTTTCGTAGATGGCGTCCATGATCAGGCGGTCGCCGAAGGCCTTGCGCACGCGCACGCCATGGACCTCGGTATTGACCTCGCCCCACGGTTCCTTGACCTCGCGATCGCCCCGCTCGAAGGCCGTGACGACCGGGCCGCAGCCGGTCGACTGCACCGCCACCATCTTCGGCATCGGACCCTTGAGCCAGCCGAGAAGTTTAAGCTCCTGGAACGCCTTCCACATGCCGATCAATCCGGTGCCGCCGCCGGTCGGATAGAAGATCGCGTCGGGAAGCGTCCAGCCGAGCTGTTCAGC
>JAYOXJ010000052.1:0-2385 GCA_038152725.1 Rhodospirillaceae bacterium | reverse complement strand
GTCTTCTTGCCCTCGATCCGGTAGGGCTCCTTCAGGGTCGAGAAATCGAACCAGCCCATTTCCGCCGTGCGCGCCGCGACCGCGCGGCCGCAGGCATCGATCAGGCCGTCGACCCGGTGCACCTCGGCGCCGTGCAGCGCCGCCTCCTCGATGGTCGCCTCGGGCGCGTCGGCGGGGACGAATACCCAGGTCTTGATCCCGGCACGCGCGCCGTAGGCGGCCAAGGCAGCGCCGGCGTTACCGGCCGACGGCATGGCGATCTTCTTGACGCCGAAGACATGCGCCATGGTCACCGCCATGGCCAGTCCGCGCGCCTTGAACGACCCGGTCGGCAGCCGGCCCTCGTCCTTGACCAGCGCCTCGCCGCCGCCGAAGGTCTCGACCGTCGCGGGGATCGAAACCAGGGGCGTCCACGGCTCGCCCAGCGAAATCACCTGGCCGGCGTCGGGATAAGGCAACAATTCGCGGTAGCGCCACATGTCGCAGGGCCGCGCCTGCAGTACTTCGGGCGTCAGCACCTTGCCGATGGCGTCGAGATCGTAACGCACCAGGTAGGGCGCGTTCGCCTCGGACGCACCCTGCAGGCGGTCGGCCGGCGCCTCGGAGCCGGTTTTCGAGCATTCCAGATGGGTCAGAAAACAGCCGAAATCCTTCATTTTCATCCCTTTAGTCAATTCTTTCAGCAGCTTGCCAGGCGCCCGATTGTTGCCATTTTTCGTCCATGGATCGGCCATATCGCGGGGATAGATTGCTGGTCATCGGACACGGGTACGGATGCACCCATGCGTATCTTCAGGTTTCAAGGCGTTCTTGACCAGAGCAATGTACTGGACCGGCTGGCCGGATTGGCCGGCATGATCGAACGCGAGCCCCGGCTCGGCATCGACCTCGGCCGCGTCACCGCCATCGACACCGCCGGCCTCGCCTATCTGGTGAAACTGCTCGCCGAGGCGCGCAAGCTCGGCGGCGAACTGCGGCTGACCGCCGCCAGCGACGCGGTGCGCCGCGCGCTCGAACTGACCCGCTAGGACCGGCTGTTTCCGCTCGTCGGCAAGGCCGCCGGCTGAAAGGCTAGCTCGGCTTCGCCTGCTCGGCCAACAGGTCGTCCACGTAGAACCCCTGGAACATGATGATGCCGAGGTCGTGCGCGACCTGGAGGCCGACTTCGTCGTCGAGGCGGGCGAGCACGATGGTGGTGCCGGCCGCCTGCATGGCGGCGATCTCGTCCCTGAACTGCGGCAGCACGGTCTCGGCGCCGGCGCGCCAGAACACCTTGGCCATGTTGGCATTGAGCCGGGCGATGTTCACCACGCCGACGGTCTCGGGGAAGATCGCGTCGACGGCGATGTTGCCGCCGCGGGGCCGGATCAGTTCGGCGGCGACGACGAATTCGTCGAAGTGCTGCAGGATGTTGGCCTGGCGGAACTCGAACACCAGGTTGGAGAACACCTTGTTGTCGTCGTTGCCCATGAATTCCTGGAACGACTTGGTGAACACGCTTTCCACGTTGAGGTTGATGGAACATTTGACGTCGTCGGGATTGATCGCGCCGTAGGCGCCGACCAGCAACTTGTCGAGGGTCAGGGTGAGCTGGTTGAACAGGTTGCCGCTGCCACGCAGTTCGACGCGCTTGAAGACATGCTTCTTCAGCATGTCCATGGCGACGAAATATTCGTGTATGACCTGGCGCGCCGGCTTGCCGGGCTCGATCAGGGCGATCTTCTGATCGCGGACGAATACCTTGGCGAATTGAGCCGGGCCGAGCTGGTCGTTGACACCCATGACCATGCCGATGTCGTCTTCCTGCAGGCGGCGCAAGGTGACCTGCTGCTCTTTCGGCGGCTTTTCGGTCTCGCCGACGAAACGTTCCAGCGTCTTGATGGCGGTCTGACGTTTCTGCCGGAGGTCGATCATTCGGACCAGCCGGGTCTGGTCGACCATACCGAAGTTCTCGGGGAAGTACTCCTGGATCAGGCGCAGCAGCGTGACCTTGAGGTCGGAATTGACGCGCACCTGGTTGTATTCGTCGAGCTTGACCAGAATGCCGCGTTCGCTCGACAAAAGTTCGTAGAGCTCGCAAGCATGGCGCGAGCGGAACTCGATCAGCGAACGGCGATAGTCCTTCCAGAAGTCCTCGGGCGCCGCGTTGAGCGGCAGCATCCCTAGGGAAACGATCATCAGGGTATTCACGCCCGTCGGCGGCGAGGGCATGCCCTCGAGCCGCATCAGGAGGTCTTGCGCGCTGCCGCCGCGATCGCTGGGAACTTCAGACGCCAATGAGCCCGCCTCCTATTCGGCTCCGAATGTCCCTCCCCTCATTTAAGGGTTTGTTTTTGGGGCTGAAGTAGGTAACGGTTAGTGTTTGACCTGTTTATACCATGATTT
>JAYOXJ010000051.1:0-15346 GCA_038152725.1 Rhodospirillaceae bacterium | reverse complement strand
TGCACGGAGCCTGGCCGGCTCCAAGAGGTGTCAGGGTGCGTTGTCTCGGCGGCGCTCTCGCAGGTTTCCCAGGACCTGCGTCCCTGACGCCTCTTTCTTTATCAAAGCCCCGAATCTCGTACAACAATATTTTGCGAGTCCTTGATGTTTCTATGAATACATCATGTGACTGAAGGATTCGTGCCCAACTATGTTTGAGTCTTTTCAGCGCGTTACGTGCGGCATCGCCGGCCGTGAACGTTGAAACTTTTTTCGGCGCAAGTGGGTGTTTGGCGGCCGTGTGCCCGGCCCCACGTGCAAAAAAGCGAAATCGATTCGCAGAGGCGGCCGCGCCTCAGGGGCGCTTCGGCATCAAAACCGTATAATCGAAGTCGAGCACCACGCCCGCCGGATAACTACCTTCGGCGCCCTTGCCCGGGAATTCGCCGCAGGAGAGGTCCTTGCAGGCGACCGTGCGCAGCCGAAGCGCGCCGAGGCCACGGTGACTAGGCAGGTCGATCCGCTCGATCACTTCCGACCAGGCGTAAATGGTATCGCCGGCAAAGGTCGGATTGGTGTGGCTGCCGCCGTTGATGGCGACGATCTTGCAGGCGTTGGCGAGGCCGTTGAAGCTGAGCGCGCGGGCCAGGCTGATGATATGGCCGCCATAGATCAGCCGGCGGCCGAAACGGCCGTCCTTCTGTTCGAACTGGTTGAAGTGCACCTTGGCGGTGTTCTGGTAGAGGCGGGTGGCGATCATGTGCTCCGCCTCCTCGATGGTCATGCCGTCGACATGGTCGATGCGTTCGCCGGGCGCGTAGTCTTCCCAGTAGTCGCCACTGCCGGCGAGGTCCGCCCGGTAGGCGCCGATGTCGTGCAGTGCCGGGATGACGAAGTCGTCGGCCGCAACCGCGCCCGGAAGTTCGGGCACTTCCGCCGCCGGCGTCGGCGCCGCTTCGTCGCGCTTGCGGACCATCACCCAGCGCACATAGTCGAGCACCATCTCGCCGCGTTGGTTCTCGCCGACCGAGCGGACGTAGACGACGCCGGTCTTGCCGTTCGAGTTCTGCTTCAGCCCGATCACGGTCGAGCGCGTCGACAGCGTATCGCCCGGATAGACCGGCGCGCCGAACACGCCGCCGGCGTAGCCAAGGTTGGCGACGGCATTGAGCGAGATGTCCGGCACCGTCTTACCGAAAACGATATGGAACACCAGGAGATCGTCGACAGGCGCGCCGGGAAGGCCGAGCGCCTGGGCGAAGGTTTCCGAGGAATTCAACGCGAAGCGCATGCCGTAAAGGCCGGTATAGAGTGCCACGTCGCCCTCGGTAACGGTGCGCGGCGTTGCGTGCTGGATTTCCTGGCCGATGCGGAAATCCTCGAAGAAGTTGCCGCTGTTGGTCTTGCCCGCCATGGTCATTCGCCTCCGCCGGCCATGGCGGCGATGGCGTCGGCCATGGCGACCAGCCGTTTCGCCGCTTCCACGTGCAGGTTTTCGACCAGCTTTCCGTCGACCAGCAGTACACCCTTGCCGGCTTTCTCCGCTTCGCCGTGGGCGGCGATGATGCGTTTCGACCAGGTGACCTCTTCGGCGCTCGGCGAGAAAACCTCGTTGGCGGCGGCGATGGTCTTGGGATGGATCAGGGTCTTGCCGTCCATGCCAAGTTCGCGTCCCTGCCGGCAGGCACCGCGGAAGCCGGCGTCGTCGTCGAGATCGAGATGCACGCCGTCGAGTACGGCGAGGCCGGCGGCGCGTGCCGCCAGGATGCAGAGTTCGAGCGATGCCATGAACGGCAGCCGGTCCGGCGTGTGGTGCGCGCGCAGGTCCTTGGCCAGGTCCGAGGTGCCGAGGACGAAGCCGGCGACGCGGGGATGGGCGAAGGCGATCTCCTCGGCGTGCAGAATGCCGAGCGGCGTTTCCATCATGCACCAGACCGCGAGGTCCTTGCGGCCACCGGCGGCGTCGAGATGAGCGATGGCGTCGGTCACCATCTTGGCGCTCTCGACCTTGGGAAGCAGCACGCCGTCGCACTTCATGGCGGCGACCGCCTTCAGGTCGTCAGCGCCCCACGGCCCGTCGAGACTGTTGGTGCGGACCAGGATCTCGCGGAGCCCGTAGCCACCCTGGTCGAGCGCCGCGGTAATTTGGCGGCGCGCACCGGCCTTGGCGTCGGGCGCCACGGCATCCTCGAGATCGAGGACCAGCCCGTCGGCGGCGAGCGTGCGGCCTTTTTCCATGGCCCGGTCGTTGGAACCCGGCATGTAGAGAACGGAGCGGCGGGGACGGGCGGTTGCGGGCATGGGGGACCTCCGTGACGGCACCAACGCGTTGCGAGCGGCAGGCACTATAATCGCTGGCTTCGCTGTGGCAAGCTCACGCCATGACCGTGATTTCAGTCCAATCGCACGTGGCGAGCGGCCACGTCGGCAATGCGGCAGCCGAGTATCCGCTGCGCCGGCTCGGCTTCGACGTCGCCTGCGTCCATACCACGCTGCTTGCGCATCATCCCGGCCATGGCGCGTTTCGCGGCGCCATCGTCGCGCCGGAGACGGTGCGAGCGGTGCTCGACGGACTCGCTGCGCACGGTATTTTCGCCGGCTGCGAGGCGTTGCTTTCGGGTTACCTTGGTTCGGCCGAGGCCGGCCTCGCCGTCGCCGATGCCTGGGACGCCATTCGCCGCGCCAATCCGACGGCGCTCTATTGCTGCCAGCCGGTGATCGGCGACGCCCATGAGGGCGTCTACGTCGCCGCGGAGCTGCCGGCGTTGTTCCGCGACCGGCTGGTGCCCGCGGCCGGCGCGGTCATCGCCAATGCCTTCGAGGCCGGTCAGCTTTCCGGCATGGATGTTGTCGATCCGAAATCGGCCAAGGCCGCCGCAACGGCGATCTGTGCGATGGGCCCGGCTGTCGTCATCGTCACCTCAGTGCCGATGCCGGAAAGCGGCGGTGCCGAGATCGGCAACCTGCTCGCCGCCGGGGACAGATGCTGGCTGATTGCGGCCCCGAAGCTCGAGATCGCCGCCAAAGGTACCGGCGATTTCCTGAGCGCGGTGTGGCTCGGCCGCTTTCTCTCGCTTCGCGATCCGCTGGCGGCGCTCTGCGAAGCCTTAGGCCTGACCCAGAGCGCGGTCGCGCTGGCCCATCGAACGGGGGCCGCGGAGCTTCCGGTGGTCGACACCATGGACTTGCCGTCGGCGCGCGCCGAAGGGTTGTCTCCGCACCCGGTATAGTCCTGCACGATTGCAAATTCCCCTGTATCCAGTCATCTTCGGGTTTGGTGGACTAAGGTCACGGGTAAGGGTGGCGTGACCTCGACCACCCAAAATATCGCCGACCGTCAATGGCCGGCAGATTGCGATTCAATTGTGCACTTGCGGCCGAGCCAAAGACAGGCATGTCCAACGACTATTTGAGTGACGTCACCATCCTTATCGTCGACGACCAGGAGTTCATCCTGAACCTCGTGCGCGAGATGTTGCGCGTCCTCGGCGCCGAAACCATTCTCGAAGCCAAGGACGGGACCGAGGCCTGGGAAGTGCTTCAGCGCAACCCCGTCGACCTGATGCTGGTCGACTGGTACATGAAGCCGACGGATGGCGTCACGCTGGTCAAGCGCATCCGCAACGACAAGAAGAGCCCGAATCCCTATTTGCCGATTATCATGATGTCGGGTTATTCCGAGTGCCTGAGAATCATCAAGGCGCGCGACTCAGGCATTAACGAATTCGTCGTCAAACCGCTGTCGGCGAAGGCGCTGTTCGGACGTATCGTCAACGTCATCGAGCACCCGCGCCAGTTTGTGCGCACCGAAAACTTCTTCGGCCCCGACCGCCGGCGCAAGAACCAGGAGGTCGAGGACGACCGTCGCGGCAAGGGGGCCAAGGAAATGAAGGCTGCGCAGTCGCCGCACAAGGAAATGTCGCAGTCGGAGGTCGACGCTTTCCTCAACCCCGACAGCGTGCCCGCCGACTAAGCGTCTTTTCCCCCGGGTCAATAAAATGGGCGGCCGGAGATATCCGGGCCGCCCTTTGTATTTCGATCGCGCTAGGGGAGGGTCAGGCCGCCTTGCGCAGATAGGAGCGGATCAGCTCTTCGGCGATCTGCACCGTGTTGAGCGCCGCGCCCTTCCGCAGGTTGTCCGAGACCACCCACATGTTGAGACCGTTTTCGATGGTTGGGTCCTTGCGCAGGCGGCTGACGAACACGGCATCCTCGCCGGCGCACTCCTTGGGCGTGACGTAGCCCTGGTCGGCGCGCTCGTCGATGACCGTGACGCCCGGCGCGGCGCGGAGTGCCGCGACCGCCTCGGCCTCGGTGATCGGATGCTCGAACTCGATGTTGACCGCCTCGGAATGGCCGACGAACACCGGCGCGCGCACGCAGGTCGCGGTCACGGCGATATCGGGGTCGAGGATCTTCTGCGTCTCGACCGCCATCTTCCACTCCTCCTTGGTGTAACCGTCGTCCATGAAGACGTCGATGTGGGGGATCAGGTTGAAGGCGATCTGCTTGGTAAATTTTTCGCGGTGCTGCTCCGTCGGCTCGTTCATGTAGATGCCGCGGGTCTGGTTGAACAGCTCGTCCATCGCCGCCTTGCCGGCGCCCGACACCGACTGGTAGGTCGAGACGACGACGCGCTTGATGGTGGCCAGATCATGCAATGGCTTTAGCGCCACGACCATCTGGATCGTCGAGCAGTTCGGGTTGGCGATGATGCCGCGTTTGGTGTACCCGGCAATGGCCTCCGGGTTGACTTCCGGCACGACCAGCGGGATTTCCGGGTCCATGCGGAAGTAGGAGGTGTTGTCGACCACGACGGCGCCGGCGGCGGCTGCCTTCGGCGCGAACTGGGCGCTCACCTTGGCGCCCGGCGACGACAGCACGATGTCGGTGCCCCGGAAGTCGTAAGTCTCCAGGTTCTGCACCTTGAGGATGGCGTCCTCGCCGAAGGACACTTCCTTGCCGACCGACCTCGCGGAGGCCAGCGCCACCACCTGGTCGGTGGGGAAATTGCGTTCCGCCATGATCGAGAGTAACTCGCGGCCCACGTTGCCCGTGGCGCCGACGACCGCAACCTTATAACCCATTTCTCTGTTCTCCTAAGTTGGCGCCCGGCCTCCCGGCACGCCATCGCCCAAAAGACGAACGGCCCGCCAAGAGTGCGGGCCGTTATCGTTGGAACAACGCAAACCAGCCCGCATCTAGTGCAGGGTTTTGGTCGCCTTGGTTTTGACGATCATGCCGATCATGGCGTCGTTCCTTTGTTTCGTCGCCGGCACAAATACGCCGGGTCGAAAAAAAATGCAATAGGGAATCTCGGGCCCGCCTCAGGCGGCGAGCTTGTCGAGTTCCTCGCAGAGCGCGGCGCCCATGGCCGAGCACGAGATCAACTGCATGCCCGGCTGCATGATGTCGCCGGTGCGCAAGCCCCGGGCGAGCACCTTGCCGACCGCCTTTTCGATCAGGTCGGCGTTGTCGCCGTCGTCGAAGCTGTAGCGCAGCATCATGGCGAAGGACTGCAGCGTGGCCAGCGGGTTGGCCTTGTCCTGGCCGGCGATGTCGGGGGCCGAGCCGTGCACCGGCTCATAGAGGGCCTTCCGGCGGCCACTCGCGTCGGCGGCGCCCAGCGTCGCTGACGGGAGCATGCCGAGCGAACCGGTGAGCATGGCGGCGCAATCGGAGAGGATATCGCCGAACAGGTTGTCGGTGACGATGACGTCGAACTGCTTCGGCTGGCGCACCAGCTGCATGGCGCAGTTGTCGGCGTACATGTGCTGAAGCTCGACGCCGGGGAATTCCTTGCCGACCTTGGTGGCGATGCGGCGCCACAGCACGCCGGTCTCCATGACGTTGGCCTTCTCGACCGAATGCACCTTGTTGCCGCGCTTGGTCGCGAGCTCGAAAGCGATGCGACAGACCCGCTCGATCTCGGCTGACGTATAGCGCTGAGTGTCGATCGCCTCGGCCGAACCGTCGGCGTTCTCGGTGATGCCGCGAGGCTGACCGAAATAGACGCCGGAGGTCGACTCGCGAACGATCAGGAGATCGAGACCGGAAACCAATTCCTCCTTCAGGCTCGACGCCGCCGCCAGCGCCGGCAGCACGGTGGCCGGGCGCAGATTGGCGTAGAGGTCCATTTCCTTGCGGAGTTTCAAGAGGCCGGCTTCCGGGCGGATGTCGCGCGCGACCCCGTCCCACTTCGGACCGCCGACCGCGCCCAGCAGCACGGCATCGACGCTCAAGGCCTTCGACAGCGTCGCGTCGGCGAGCGAGGTGCCGTTGGCGTCGATGGCGGCACCACCGACCAGATCCTCGTCGACGTCGAAGGTGACGTGGCGGCGCTTGTCCATCCAGTCGATGACGCGGCGCACCTGGCCCATGACCTCGGGGCCAATGCCGTCACCGGGCAGGAACAGTAGTTTCTTGTTGGCGGCCATGCGATCCCCCCGGCCTGGAAGTTGGAATTATTCGGCGGCGTACAGCCAGGGCTGGTCGGCCTTGCGCTTCGCTTCGAAGCTCTCGATCTTGGGCTTGTTTTCCATGGTCAGCCCGATGTCGTCGAGGCCGTTGAGCAGGCAGTGCTTCTTGAATTCGTCCATCTCGAAGCTCACCTCGCCGCCATCGGGGCCGGTGATCTTCTGGTTTTCGAGGTCGACGGTCAGCGTCGCGTTGGCGCCGCGCTCGGCGTCGTCCATCAGCTTTTCCAGATCTTCCTTCGAGACCTTGATCGGCAGGATGCCATTCTTGAAGCAGTTATTGTAGAAGATGTCGGCGAACGAGGTCGAGATGACGCAGCGGATGCCATAATCCAGGATCGCCCACGGCGCATGCTCGCGCGACGAACCGCAGCCGAAGTTGTCGCCGGCGACGATGATCTTGGCGCCGCGGTAGGCCGGCTGGTTCAGGACGAAATCCGGGTTCTCGGAGCCGTCCTCGTTGTAGCGCATCTCGGCGAACAGGTGCTTGCCGAGCCCCTCGCGCTTGATCGTCTTCAAGTACTGCTTGGGGATGACCATGTCGGTGTCGATGTTGATGCGCTTCATGGGCGCGGCGACGCCGGTGAGGGTGGTGAACTTTTCCATCTCTCCGTCCTCCTCTTACAGATCCCGCACGTCGACCAGATGGCCGGAGACGGCGGCGGCGGCGGCCATGGCCGGGCTGACCAGGTGGGTCCGCCCCTTAAAGCCCTGACGGCCCTTGAAATTGCGGTTCGACGTCGACGCGCAGCGCTCTTCCGGCCCGAGCTTGTCCTCGTTCATGGCCAGGCACATGGAGCAGCCGGGCTCGCGCCATTCGAAGCCGGCCTCGACGAAGATCTTGTCGAGCCCTTCCTCCTCGGCCTGTTCCTTGACCAGGCCGGAACCCGGCACCACCAGCGCCTGCACGCCCTCGGCGACCTTGCGGCCCTTGGCGATGGCGGCGGCGGCGCGCATGTCCTCGATGCGGCCGTTGGTGCAGGACCCGATGAACGCCTTGTCGATCTTGATCGAGGTGATCGGCTGGCCGGCGGTCAGGCCCATGTACTTGAGCGAGTCGGCGACCACCGAACGCTTGTAGTCGTCGGCGAAGTCTTCCGGGCTCGGCACCTTGCCGTTGATCGGCGCGACGTCTTCCGGGCTGGTGCCCCAGGTCACCTGCGGTACGATCTCGCTGACGTCGAGCACGACCTCGTGGTCGTAGGTAGCACCTTCGTCGGAGGGCAGCATCTTCCACTGCTCGACGGCGTATTCCCACTGGCCCGCCTTCGGCGCCATCGGGCGGCCCCTGACGTAGTTGAAGGTGGTCTCGTCCGGTGCGATCAGGCCGGCACGCGCGCCGCCCTCGATGGTCATGTTGCAGACCGTCATGCGGCCTTCCATGGAAAGGTCGCGGATCGCCTGTCCGGCGTACTCGATGACGTAACCGGTGCCGCCGGCGGTGCCGATCTTGCCGATCAGGGCCAGGACCAGGTCCTTCGCCGTGCAGCCGGCCGGCAGCGCGCCGTCGACGGTAATGCGCATGTTCTTCAAGGGCGCCTGCAGCAGGGTCTGGGTCGCCAGCACGTGTTCGACCTCGGAAGTGCCGATGCCGAAGGCGAGCGCGCCGAAGGCGCCGTGCGTCGCGGTGTGGCTGTCGCCGCAGACCAGCGTGATGCCGGGCAGCGTGAAGCCCTGCTCGGGGCCGATGATGTGGACGATGCCCTGGCGGATGTCGGTGACGTCGAACAGCGGCACGCCGAAATCCTTGCAGTTCTGGCGCAGCGTTTCGACCTGGATGCGGCTATCGTCGTTGGTGATGTAGCCGCCGCGCTCGGTGGTCGACACGTTGTGGTCGGGCACCGCGAGCGTCGCTTCCGGGCGCCGCACCTTACGGCCTGCCATGCGCAGACCTTCGAAGGCCTGCGGGCTGGTCACTTCGTGAACCAGATGGCGGTCGATATACAGAAGACAGGTGCCGTCGTCCTGGACGTTGACCAGGTGGCTCTGCCAGATCTTATCAAACAACGTGCGTGGCTTGGACATGCCCTAATTCCTCCTGCGGCGCCGCGCGCCGGCCGGGAGGCCGGTCGCGGTGCCGGATGTCATCAACCTTCGGCGGACGCTTCAGCGGCGGCTTTCTTCTTCTTTTTCGAAGCCTTTTTGGCGTCCTGCTTTTCCTCTTCGGCCTGGCGCCGTTCGTCGGCGGCGAGCTTGGCCTTGAAGCCGTCGGTCTGCTCGGCGATACGTGCCGCTTTACCGGTACGGCCACGGAGGTAATAGAGCTTGGCCCGGCGGACATCGCCGCGGCGCACCACCTCGATAGAGTCGATGGTCGGCGAGTAGAGCGGGAACACACGCTCGACGCCCTCGCCGTAGCTCAGCTTGCGCACGGTGAAGGCGGAGTTTAGCCCGGCGTTCTTGCGCCCGATGCAAACACCTTCGAAGGCCTGGATACGCTCGCGCGTGCCTTCGATGACCTTTACGTTGACCCGAAGCGTGTCGCCCGGCGCGAACGTGGGCAACTTGCCCTCAGCCGCAAGCTTCTCGACTTGTTTGTTTTCCAGTTCACTGATGACGTTCATGGCTCGTTTCCTTACATTGCCGCGGCCGGGCCGGATGGGCGGGCCGCAAAATCCCAAAAAAAACCGGTTAATTCAACTGTTTTTACCGACATAGCGGGCCCACAGGTCGGGCCGGCGCCGTTCAGTAACCGCTTTCGCCTGCTCAAGCCGCCACTTGCGGATGTTCTCGTGATGGCCGGAAAGCAGGACTTCCGGCACCGCGCGTTCCCGCCAGACCTGCGGGCGGGTATAATGGGGATACTCCAACAGATGGTTCTCGAAACTCTCCTCGGCAAGGCTTTCCGACTTGCCGATGGCGCCCGGCAACAGCCTGACACAGGCGTCCAGCATGGCCATGGCCGCCAGTTCACCGCCGGAAAGCACGAAGTCGCCGATACTCAATTCCTCCATCGCGTAGGCGTCGATGAGGCGCTCGTCGATGCCTTCGAACCGGCCGCACAGGATCGCGACGCCCGGTCCCGCCGCCAATTCGGCGACGCGCGCCTGGTCGATCGGCCGGCCGCGCGGGCTCATCAGTGCCAGCGGCAGGTTCGGATGCGCCGCCTTGGCTTCGTCGAGCGCGCCTTCCAGGGCATCGGGACGCATCACCATGCCAGGCCCGCCGCCGAACGGCACATCGTCGACGGTGCGGTGGCGGTCGATGCCGTGGTCGCGGATGTTGACCGTCGACAATGACCACAGGCCGTCCGCCAGCGCCTGGCCGACCAGGCTCGCCGAGAGCGGTCCCGGAAACATTTCCGGGAAGAGAGTGATGACCTGTGCCTGCCACATGGCCTGCTTGCCTTCATTCCGTGTCCTGGCCGGCGCCGTCTTCCGGCGGCTCCAGCAATCCCTCCGGCGGATCGACGACCACGCGTCCGCCGGTCAAGTCAACTTCCGGGACGGTGTCCCGGCTGAACGGTATCATCAGCCCCGCGTGGGGGCCGCCGGCGAGTTCGAGCACGTCGCCGGCGCCGAAGTCGTGTACCGCCTTGACCTTGCCCCAGGCTTCGCCCGAGGTGGTCTCGACGCTGAGCCCGATCAGGTCGACCAGGTAGAAGCTGTCCTCCTCGGGTGCCGGCAGTGCCGAACGCGGCACGTAGAGTCCGGTACCTTTGAGCGCTTCGGCGGCGGTGCGATCGTTGACGCCGTCGAAGCGGACCAATACCTGGCCTTTCGCCTCGCCGATGACCCGCAGGCTGAACGAGCGGGTTGCATCGGCGTTCCAGAGCGGGCCGTAGGCGGCGATATCCTCAGGCACTTCGGTGAAGCTCTTGATGCGGATATCGCCCCTGATGCCGCGCGGCGCGCCCACGGTTCCCAGCAATACGAGATCGGCGGGATCGGGGTGCCTGCTCATGGCCGGTTTCGGCGTCAGGCGCTCGCCTGGGACGCTTCTTCGGCCGGGGCTTCTGCGGCCGGCGCTTCCTCGGCGGGCGCGGCGGCGGCTTCAGCGGCGGCGGCCTTTTCGGCTTCCGCCTTCTCGGCGGCGGCCTTGGCCTTCTCTTCGCGTTCCTTCATGCGCTCGACGGTCTTGGCGCGCGGCCTGTCCTTCTTGGTCTGCTCGGGGACCGACGGCTTGGCAACCATGCCGAGCGAGCTGAGGTAACGCGCCACTCGGTCCGACGGCACGGCGCCGACGCCAAGCCAATGCTTGACCCGCTCTTCATTGATGACCCAGCGCTGCGGATCGTCCTTCTGCAGCATCGGGTTGTGCGAGCCGATCCGCTCGATGAAGCGGCCATCGCGGGGGCTCCGCGAGTCCGCGACCACGACACGGTAGAACGGCCGCTTCTTGGCGCCGCCGCGCGACAATCTGATTTTCAAAGACATATTAAAGTCGTCCTTCTCTTGGTTGAATGGTGTTCGGTTCGAATTTCGCTCTAGATCGGCTTCAGGCTCAGCGCATGCCGGGTGGCAGACCGCCCGGCATTCCACCCGGCATCATGCCGGGCATCAGGCCGCGCATGCCCTTCTTGCCGACCTTCTTCATCATGGTTGAGACCTGCTGGTACTGTTTCAGCAGGCGGTTCACTTCCTGCACCGTGGTGCCCGATCCGGCCGCGATGCGCCGCCGGCGCGAACCGTTCAGCAGTTTGGGATTGCGCCGTTCGGCCGCGGTCATCGACAGGATGATCGCTTCCTGGTGGGAGACCATCTTGTCGTTGAGATTGTGGGCGGCCATCTGCTGTTTGACCTTCTGGGCGCCGGGAAGCATGCCCAAAAGTCCTTCGAGGCTGCCCATTTTCTTGATCTGGCGAAGCTGCTCGGCCATGTCGTCGAGGGTGAACTGGCCCTTGAGCATCTTCTTGGCCATGCGCTCGGCTTCTTGCTCGTCGACGACCTGCTGCGCCTTTTCGACGAGACCGACGACGTCGCCCTGGCCCAGGATCGAACCCGCAATTCGCCCGGCGTTGAAGTCCTCGAGGGCGTCCATCTTTTCGCCGACACCCATCAGCTTGATCGGACGGCCGGTGACGGCGCGCATGGAGAGCGCCGCGCCACCGCGCGCATCGCCGTCGACGCGCGTCAGCACGATGCCGGTGATGCCGACCTTGGTGTTGAATTCGCGCGCCACGTTGACCGCGTCCTGACCGGTCATGGCATCGGTGACCAAGAGGGTCTCGTCGGGCTTGGCGACGTCCCGAACGTCCTGGACTTCGCGCATCAGCGCATCGTCGATGTGGAGCCGGCCGGCGGTATCGAGCAGCACCACGTCGAAGCCTTCGAGCTTCGCCGTCTGCATGGCGCGCTTGGTGATGGCGACGGGCTGCTCGCCCAGCACCGCGTTGAGGCAGCGTACCTGGATCTGTTGACCGAGCGTGGCGAGCTGCTGCTGCGCCGCCGGGCGATAGACGTCGAGCGACGCCATCAGCACTTTCTTCTTGTTACGCTCGGTCAGGCGTTTTGCCAGCTTCGCCGTCGTCGTGGTCTTGCCGGAACCCTGCAGGCCGACCATCAGAATGGCGCCCGGCGGCGAGGCCGCCAGGCGAAGCGCGCTCTGGGTCACGTCGTCGCCGCCGCCCAAGGTCTCGACCAGGCGGTCGTGAACGATCTTGATGACCATTTGGCCCGGGGTGACGCTTTTCAAAACGTCCTGGCCGACCGCCTTCTCGCGCACGCCGGCGATGAATTCCTTGACCACGTCGAGCGCCACGTCGGCTTCCAGCAGCGCCACGCGCACTTCGCGCAAGGCTTCGTCGACGTCGGCCTCACTGAGCGCGCCGCGCCGGGTCAGCTTGTCGAATATGCCGCCGAGGCGTTCCTGCAGACTGTCGAACATGATGCTGTTCCAGCGTGGTTTCGTTCAGGGGGCATCGCCATTCGGTTCCGCACGCTCAAAACGTTACGCGCCAGTGCGCGAAACTCGCGGACTGGCGGCGCCCCGTAAGGCGGAGGGTCATGGAATCCCCTTGAAATCGGGCGGCACCATAGGGATATGGCCGCAGGCTGTCAAGGCTGAGGTCGGCCCTTGCCGGCCACGGTTGGCCTCGGCGACAGTCGGGGCAAATTCGTGGGGGATGTCAAAATTTAAATTTTTAATAGTGATTCATACGATCGAACAATGTTTGATAGAAAACCCGGATTGATAAATTAATATTTTTATATTTCTATCAAAACGAATGGTCAGGGAAAAACGCTCACCGACCGCGGTCGAACTCAACCGCCATATCGGACGGAAAATCGCGGCGTGTCGCAAGGAATCCGGGCTCGACCTGGTCGGATTGGCGGCCCGGACGCGTATCTCGTCGCGCACGTTGGCGCGGATCGAGGCCGGGGCCCGCGAGACCGATGTCGGCCAGCTGCTAGCCATCGCGGATGCACTCAAGCTTTCCGTGGCGGCCTTGTTCGATGGGTTCATTGCGCGATCAGCCGTTGCCCCGGCGCAGCTGCCGTCGGCGGAGCGGATGCGGGAAACCGAGGTCTTGGTCCAGGTCTATCGCCGGATTGCGGATGGTGAACAGCGCCGCCGTATCGTGGCCTTGCTCAAGGCATGCGCCGAATCCGGGCGGTACTGACCGGCCCGCCGGACGGCGATCAGGGTGGACTTCCGTCGCCGGGCGGCATATTTAGCGCACTATGGACACGCTCGCTTTCACAAAGATGCACGGACTGGGCAACGATTTCGTCGTTCTCGACGCGCGTGCGCGCGCCCTTGGCATCGGCCCTGAAGAAGCACGCGCCATCGCCGACCGGCGCACCGGCGTCGGCTGCGATCAGTTGCTCATCGTCAAGCCGGCCAACGGCAGCGGCGCCGACGTGTTCATGGAAATCCGCAATTGCGACGGCGACGAGGTCGGCGCCTGCGGCAACGGCACGCGCTGCATCGCGGCGATGGTGATGGATGAGAAGGGCACCGACGCCGCGGTCATCGAGACCGTCGCCGGTCTGCTCAACGCCACCCGCGACGCCTCCGGCCTGGTCACCGTCGACATGGGCCCGGCGCGCTTGGAGTGGTCCGAGATTCCGCTCGCCAGGGCCACCGACACGCTGCACGTCGATGTGGCGAGCGGCCCGCTCGCCGATGCGGTCTGCGTCAATATGGGCAATCCGCATGCCGTCTTCTTCGTCGACGACGCCGAGGCCGTTGACCTCGAAACCCGTGGGCCCAAGCTCGAGCACGACCCAATGTTCCCCGAACGCGCCAATATCGAAGTGTTGTCGCGGCTCGGGCCCGACCGTTTCCGCATGCGGGTGTGGGAGCGTTCCGCCGGCATCACCCGTGCCTGCGGTTCTGGCGCCTGCGCCGCCGCAGTGGCGGTGCACCGTCGCGGGCTGGGCGGGCGCAAGGTCGAACTGGTTCTCGATGGCGGTCCTCTGCAACTGGAATGGCGCGAAGACGGCCACGTGCTGATGACCGGCCCTGTGGCAATTGCCTATCGCGGGGTCCTCGACCCCGGCGTGCTGGGCGGCTGAGCGCGGACCATGGCTGAGCCCCAGGTCATCACGCTGGGCTGCCGGCTCAATGCCTTCGAGTCGGAGATCATGCGCGCCCACGCACGCGATGCCGGCGCCGGCGACACCATCATCGTCAACACCTGTGCGGTGACCGCCGAAGCCGAGCGCCAGGCGCGCCAGGCGATCCGCCGTGCGCGCCGCGAAAACCCGAACGCGCGGGTGATCGTCACCGGCTGTGCCGCGCAATTGGCGCCCGAGCGCTTCGCCGCCATGCCGGAGGTCGACCGCGTACTCGGCAATGCGGAAAAGCTCGACCCCGCAAGCTACCGCGACGCCAGCCAAGCGATCCACGTCACCGACATCATGACCGCGACCGAGACGGCGGCGCATCTGGTGCACGGTTTCGAGGGACGGGCGCGTGCTTTCGTCCAAGTCCAGCAGGGCTGCGACCATCGCTGCACCTTCTGCATCATTCCGTTCGCGCGCGGGCCCAACCGCAGCGTGCCGTTCGATCATCTGGTACGCCAGGTCGAGGAACTTGTCGCCGGGGGCTACGGCGAAGTCGTGCTGACCGGCGTCGACATCTGTTCCTTCGGCCAGGACCTGTCCGGCCGGTCCGAATTGGGATCATTGGTCCGCCGCCTGCTCGCCGCTGTCCCGGAGCTGGCGCGGCTTCGCCTCAGTTCCCTCGACCCGGCCGCCATCGACGACGAATTGTTCGATCTCTACGCCGCCGAACCCCGCCTGATGCCGCATGCGCATCTCAGCCTGCAGGCCATGGACGACATGGTGCTGAAGCGCATGAAGCGCCGCCATGACCACGCCCAGGCCGTCGCCGCGATCGAACGCCTGCGCAAGGGCCGCCCCGGCATCGCCATCGGCGCCGACCTAATCGCCGGTTTCCCGACCGAGACCGAGGCGATGTTCGCCAACACGCTCGCAGCGGTCGAGGATCTGGCCATCGGCCATCTGCATGTATTTCCCTATTCCGCCCGGCCCGGCACGCCGGCCGCGCGCATGCCGGCGGTCGCCGCCGCCGTCGCCAAGGAGCGAGCTGCCCGGCTCCGCCGCGCCGGCGAACGCGCCATGTTCGATTTCCGCGAAGAGTTGATCGGCCGTGACGTCAGTGTGCTGGTCGAGCGCGACGGCTATGGCCTCAGCGAACACTACGTCCCAGTCAGCGTCACCGGCGCCGTGCCGCAGCCACGCGTCATCGCCGCCCGGGTGACGGCGCTCGACGCCGCCGGCGTGGTCGCGGAGGCGGCGTGAACGACCAGCCGCAGAAAGGCTGGCTCGGCCGCCTGCGCGCCGGGCTCTCCCGGTCGTCGCAGAAGCTCGCCGGCGGCATCTCCGACCTGCTCACCAAACGCCGGCTCGATGCCGGCGCCATCGACGATCTCGAGGAAATCCTGATCGCCGGGGACCTCGGCGTCTCCACCGCATCCAAGC
>JAYOXJ010000050.1:832-15354 GCA_038152725.1 Rhodospirillaceae bacterium | reverse complement strand
GCTTCTTCTTGGCTGCACAACCACCCAGCAGCACCCCGGCAAGCACGCAAACCAGAATCGGCGCGAATAGCCGCGCGCTACGCGGCCGGCGCCGCGGGCGGGAAATACAGGCAGACTCGGGCACTAATTTCATACTCATCGGCCGAGCAGTATATCACGAGGCGCCGAGGTACTTACAAGCATCCGCTCGCAAGCGCTCAAACGCACTGAAACGCCTTGCCGAAATGGCAAAACGCAAGGTTCAGTGCTGGAAAGAATATGGGGTCAGGCCGCGCTTGCGGCAACTTCCGATTCGGCTGAGAGGCCGCCGTCGACGGCGAAAGCCATCTCGTCGCCGCGCATGAAGTCATAGGACCAGGCGTCCTTGTCGGCGAACAGCGCACGAAGCAGCGCGTTGTTAGCCGCATGGCCGGAGCGTGCACCTGAAAACTGACCGATGATCGGCGCGCCGGCGAGATAAAGATCTCCGATCGCATCCAGCATCTTATGGCGAACGAACTCGTCATCGAAGCGAAGGCCGTCTTCGTTGAGAATTCGGTCACCGCTGACGACGATGGCGTTTTCGAGAGATCCACCCTTGGCCAGACCGGCGGCGCGCAGCTGCTCGACTTCGTGCAGGAACCCGAAAGTCCGGGCACGGGACAATTCCTTGCAGAAGGAACCGTTCATCAGACCGACGGAAAGCGCCTGGCGGCTGACGGCCTTGCTTTCGAAATCGATTTCGACGTGCAGGTCGAGGCATTCTCCGGGCTTCAGGGACACGGCCGAATCGCCGATCGCGACTTCCACCGCCTTGTGGACCCGAATGACGCGTCGCGAAGCAGACTGCTCGACGACGCCGGCGCGCTCGATGAGCCGGACGAACGGCTCGGAACTGCCGTCCATGATCGGCACTTCCGCACCGTCCAACTCCAAAATCGCATTGTCGATGCCACAACCGGCCAGCGCGGCCATCAGATGTTCGACGGTTCCGACGGTTACGCCGTCGGCATTGCCGAGCACCGTGCACATGCGCGTATCGACGACGAGATCCCAGCGCGCCGGAATGACGGTGTCAACATCGGTGCGGTGGAAAACGATGCCGTGATCGGCTTCGGCGGATTTCAAGGTGAGGGTAACGTCATGACCGCCGTGCAGCGACACTCCGGTGCAAGATACCGAGTTTTTCAAGGTACGCTGAAGGACCACCGAAGCGTTCGGTGCCGTCTCGTTCAGCTTATATTCGGAATTGGATCGCACCAAATTCCCCACTTATTATTGTTTCGGTCATCTAACGGCCAAGTCACCGTCCCCCGAGGGTCGCCAGAAAACCATTATCCCTAAATGTTTAAGGTCGGTTTAAGGGCGGTTCCAGGATTGTGTTTACCAACAACCCCGGAACCCCACAAATCACTCTTTATTGCAATTTGTTACCCTATATTTCAGCTCCCGACTCTTTCGGTGTCAGTTCGCCTGACGCCGAAGAAATGCAGGGATATCAAGGAGATCGTCGTCATCTTCGGGCTCGGCCACGGTTTCGGCCAGGTCCGCCATGACGGCCTGTTCGGGTTCTTGCCGAACCGCCTGAGCAACAGCGCTCGCGGCCGGTTTCACCGCTGCGACGACGGGGGATTCGACCACCGTCGCCGATGCCGCCGGCATGGCCGGAGCTTCAGGGCGCTTTGCCGGTTCCAGAACGCTCGCCGGAATGGCGGGCATCGCGTCGGCGGGCTTTCTGCCCAAAGCCGCCCGGCCGGTACGCGTGACCCGCTCGAACAGGCTCGGCCGTTCCGGTTGGGCAGCCGCCGGCGCCGGCTTCGGCGTCTCCTTGGCACCATTGGCCATGGCGGCGGCAGCGAACGGATCGGGTTTCGCAGTCCTTTCGACCACCTCGGCGCTCCGCGGCGCCGGCGGGATGAATGCGTCATCGTCACCCATGCGCGGCATCGCAACCGGTTTCGGCGCGGCCGGCTTCTCAATGGCAACCGGTTCGGTCTTGGCGGCCTCGATTTCCATTTCGGGTTCCGCTTCGGCTTCTGCCTCCACTTCCGCGACCGCTTCCACGACCGGCTCGGCAACCGCAGCCGCCGGTTTGTCACACTCTTCCAGCGCCTCGATCTGACGCAGGATGTCTTCCGGCTCCGTCGCCGCAGGTTCGGGCGCGGCGGCATTGACCGGTTCCGTCACCTTTTCGATCACCGGCTCGGCGACCGGGGCGGCCGCGACGGCTGGCTTGCTCTCCGTCACAGCTGCGGCGGCAGGTTTCGCCGGAGACGGAGTTGGGCGACGACGCGCGATGGCTTCGGTGACGCGCATCATGCTCGGCTGCGGCTGAGCGGCGGTTTCGGCATCAATACCCGTGGCGACGACCGAGACCCGCATCTTGCCATCGAGTGCGGCGTCGAACGCCGAACCGATGATGATGTAGGCATCCTGGTCGACCTCGGCACGAATGCGTGAAGCCGCTTCGTCGACCTCGAACAGCGTGATGTCGGAGCCGCCGGTGATATTGATGAGCACGCCCTTGGCACCCTTCATCGAGGTGTCGTCGAGCAGCGGGTTGGCGATTGCCGCCTCCGCCGCCTCCAGCGCCCGGCGGTCGCCCTCGGCCTCACCGGTGCCCATCATCGCCTTGCCCATTTCGCTCATGACCGAGCGGATATCGGCGAAGTCGAGGTTGATCAGACCCGGCATGACCATCAGGTCGGTAACGCCGCGCACGCCCGAATAGAGCACCTCGTCGGCCATCGCGAAGGCGTCGGCGAAGGTGGTATTCTCGGTGGCGATGCGGAACAGGTTCTGGTTCGGAATGATGATCAAGGTATCGACGTACTGCGCCAACTCCTCGATACCCGCTTCGGCAAGCCGCATGCGGTGCGATCCTTCGAACTGGAACGGCTTGGTTACCACGGCGACGGTCAGGATGCCCGCCTCCTTGGCGGCTTTTGCGATCACCGGCGCGGCACCCGTGCCGGTGCCGCCGCCCATGCCGGCGGCGATGAAGGCCATGTGGGAGCCGCTCAACTGATGCAGCAGTTCCTCCAGGGCTTCTTCGGCGGCCGCAGCACCGACGTCGGGCTTGGACCCGGCGCCGAGGCCTTCGGTGAGCATGGCACCAAGCTGGATGCGCCGCTCGGCCTTGGATTGCAGCAACGCCTGGGCGTCGGTGTTGGCGACGATGAAGTCGACACCCTCGAGCTCACGCCGGATCATGTTGTTGACGGCGTTGCCGCCGGCGCCACCGACGCCGATCACGGTGATACGAGGCTTGAGTTCTTTATGCCCGGAACTCTCGGGTAGGCTAAGGTTGATACTCATGATGACCTCCTAAGTCAGGGCTGAAATTGAACCGTGGCCGCACCCGCACGCGGGTGACGGTGTTCCAGAGTGAGACGACGGGAGACAACCGACCGGTTCATGTCAGAAGTTCTCCCGCAACCATTGACCGATACGACCGAACCGTCCCCGCGGCTCGGTCGAAGGTGTTTCCTGGGCGCCGGTTTCCGCCGCGCGGAAGCCGAGCCCGTAACGTAAAAGTCCCGCGCAGGCCGCGAACGTCGGCCCGGCGGCCGCTTCGGCCATGCCATCCATGGCAAGCGGCCTGCCAAACCGGGTTTGCTTGTCCAAGATCCGGTCGGCGACCTCGCGCACGCCGGGCAACTGGCTGGCACCGCCGGTCAACACCAGGCCACGGCCCGCAACCTGATCGAAGCCGGCCGCCTTGAGGCGGTCGCGGATAAGTTCGAAGACTTCCTCGACGCGCGGCCGTACGATTCCGACCAGCACAGAGCGCGGCACCGTGTTGGCCTCCGGCGTTTCCTCTTCGCCGACGCTTGGCACCTGGATCAGCTGGCGGTCGTCGTTGGCCGACGGCATGGCATTGCCGTAGAGCGTCTTGAGACGTTCGGCATGGTTGAGCGGCGTCACCAGGCCACGCGCTATATCCTTGGTCACGTGCGCGCCGCCGATCGGCACCACGTCAATGTGGACCAGGTCGCCGTCGAAGAACACCGCGACCGAGGTGGTGCCGCCGCCCATGTCGATGCAGGTGACACCGAGCGCTTTTTCCTCGTCGCTGAGACAACCGAGCGCGGCGGCATAGGGCGAGACCACCACCGACTCGATATCGAGATGGCAACGCCGGACCACGGTCTCGAGGTTGCGCAAGGCGCCCCGCAGCGCCGAGACGACATGCATATTGACGCTCAGTTTTTCGCCGAACATGCCGCGCGGATCGGCAATCCCGCGGTTACCGTCGACGCCGTAGCCCATGGGAATGCGGTGCAGCAGCTCGCGTTCGTCACTCTTCTCGCCGGCCAGATTGGCGGGGTCGAGAATGCGCCGGATATCGCCGTCACCGATCTGGTGGCCGCCGATGGCGACCTCATAGGCGACGAGACGGGATTTCGGTTTGCCGCCGCTCAGATTGACGATGACGCTGTGGATGTTCTCGCCGGCCATCTGCTCGGCCGACTCGACGGTCGCGCGAATGGCCCGCTCGGCCTCGTCCAAGTCGACGATGGCGCCGTTGCGCAGCCCATGCGACACCTGATGCCCGATTCCGACGATTCGCGGCCCGGCCGGCGTATAGGCGCCACGTTCCACGTTGGGCCGTGCGATCAGGCAGCACACCTTATTGGTGCCGACATCGAGCACCGCCACCAGGCCGTTCCTCGGCTTCTGCAAGCTTGAACCGTTCTTTTTCACGCGGTTTCGCCTTTCTTCACCGTCTCGTTGGTCACCTTGTTATGTCTCCTGGCCCTTGCGCGGCTTGCCATCGCCATTGGGATTCTTGCGCACGATCAGGCGGTCGGGGAGGCGCAGATCGAGGACCTGAACGTCGCGTTCGAGCACACCATGGGCCTTTTCATATTCGGCTAAACGCTTCCAGGCGCCGGCCGGATCGATCTCCGGCAGACGCACGTCGATGTCGCCCTTGAGGCGAAGATTCCAGCGCCGCCCGCCGACCCATACGGCGGCGCGAACCCAGGGCACCAGTTCCGGCGCCATGCCCAGGGTTTCCAGAAGTCGCGTGGCATGTCGCGGCGCGTCGTCGCCGACCACCACGATCAGGTCGGCGAAACGATCCAGTCCCTTGCGCAGAATGACCTCGCCGTTGTCGTCGATTAGGGCGAAGTTTCCGTCGTGCTGCCAAATGGCGACCGGCCGGCGTTCCTCGACGTTGATCAGGATGGTATCGGGCAGCATGCGCTCGACAGTGGCACGACGGATCCAAGGTAACGCTTCGACGCGCTGGCGTGCCGCGTCCAGGTCGAAGGCCAGGATCGGGGCACCGCGTGCCAGCCTAACCGCATCCAGCAGTTCTTCCTGACGGGTTTCGCTGCGGCCGACGACCAGAATTTCATCGACCTTGAAGCCGAGGTGACTGGATGCCGCGATCGCCTTCCAGCGCGCTTTCTCCGCTGCTTTTGTGACGGCGCCCGTCTTCCAGGCCCACCAGCCGCCGCCGCCGGCCAACAGCACCAGCAGGGCCATCATGGCCAGGGCCACGCGGCGCGGGCTGACTCGAACGGCGAGGCGGCGCTGACGTGGCCTTGCCGAGCTGGCTGCTTTCGGTGACTTGCTCATTGATCGCACTCCGCGTTCTCAACCATCCAAGAAACCAATTCGGGGAACGGCATGCCGACATAGGCCGCCTGTTCCGGAACCAAGGACGTCAGTGTCATGCCGGGTTGCGTGTTGACCTCAAGGATCACCAACCGCTCGCCGTCGTGACGGAAGTCCGCGCGTGACACGCCACGGCAGCCGAGCGTGGCGTGTGCGAGTTCGGCCAGCCGCATAACTTCGCTGGCGAGTTCGGCATCGATGTCGGCCGGCAATTCATGCACCGATCCGCCTGTCACGTATTTGGCGTCGTAGTCGTAGAAGCCTCGGTGGGTCTTGATTTCCGTAACCGCAAGCGCCTTGCCGCCCATCACCGCGACGGTGAGCTCGCGCCCGGCGATGTATTCCTCCACCATCATGCGGGGATTTCCGGACATGCCCTCGTCCATGCAGGGGCCGTTGTCGCCCTCACGGACGATCTGGACACCAACGCTGGAGCCTTCGTTGGCCGGCTTGACCACATAGGGCCGCGGCATTACGTCGCCAGCGAGAATTTCATCCGGGGTCGCTTCCATATGGTTGGCGACTGGAATTCCGGCCATCTTGAACATCTGCTTGGCCATCGGCTTGTCCATCGCCAGCGCCGACGCAAGCAGGCCGGAATGCGTGTAGGGAATGGCCAAAATGTCGAGCAGCCCCTGAACGCAGCCGTCCTCGCCAAAGCGTCCATGCAGGGCATTGAAGACGGCATCCGGTTTCGGATAGAGCCGAGTCAACAAGGAACCCATGTCGCGCTGGACGTCGATCGGCGTGACGTCGTAACCGGACTGTTTGAGTGCCTTGGCGCAGGCGGCACCGCTGACCAGCGACACTTCGCGTTCGGCTGACCACCCGCCCATGAGAACCGCCACATGCTTGGTCATTGCCGCACCTCGTTAAGTTCGCCTGCCGGGAGACGGCCGATCCGGCGGATTTCCCATTCGAGAACGATGCCCGACTGGGCCTCGACCCGCCGGCGCACTTCCTCGCCCAGTCCCTCGATATCGGCAGCGCTGGCGCCGCCCTCGTTGACCAGGAAGTTGCAGTGCTTTTCCGAGACCACGGCGGCACCCCGTCGCAGCCCGCGGCAGCCGGCGGCGTCGATCAACTGCCAGGCCTTGTGCCCTTCCGGGTTCTTGAAGGTCGAGCCGCCGGTAAGCGTGCGAAGCGGCTGTCCCGCCTCGCGCTCGCGTTGGATTTCCTCCATGCGCGCGGCGATTTCGGCCTTGTCGCCGGTAGCACCGCGAAGACGAACGGCGGTCACGATCCGTTCGTCGCCGAGCGACGAACGCCGATAGGCGAAATCCATCGCGTCGCGTTCGACCGGGCTGACAGCGCCGTCGCGGCTGACCACGGTTGCCGAAACGAAGACATCCGCCACCTCTCCACCGTAGGCGCCGGCATTCATGGCAACCGCGCCACCAATGGCGCCCGGCACACCGGCCAGGAATTCGAGTCCGGCGATGCCGGCATCGCGGGCTTGGCGCGCAACGTTGAGATCGGCGGCGGCGCCGCCGGCAACGACGTCGTCGCCATTCACTTCGATTTCGGTGAAACCGCGTCCCAGACGAATTACCACGCCCTCGATCCCGCCATCCCGCACCAGCAGGTTGGAGGCGTTGCCGATCACCGTCATCGGAACGCCGGTCGGAATGCGCGGCAGAAAGGCGACCAGATCGTCGAGGTCGGCCGGCCGAAACAGCACGTCGGCCGGTCCGCCGGTCTTGAACCAGGTGAAACGCGCGAGCGATACGTTCGCCGCAAGTTCACCGCGAACGGGGCCGAGACGCTCGACCAGGTTTTCCATGCGTTCAGCCGGCATCATTCGCAGCCTCCTTGCGGCCGGCGCGGAACCGCCGCAGATCTTCGGGCAAAGCGTTCGCCCACTGGGTAATGGTGCCGGCGCCGAGACAGACAACGAGGTCGCCGCTGGCGACCAATTGATCGACGATGGCGGGCAGCGCATCGGGCTCCGGCAATGCATGTACGGCGCGGTGGCCGTGGCGGCGCAGGCCCTCGACCAGCGCGTCGCGGTGAACACCTTCGATTGGCGCTTCGCCGGCGGCGTACACCGGGGCCACAATGACCGCATCGGCATCGTTGAAACAGGTGCAGAACTCTTCGAAGAGATCGCGCAGGCGGGTATAGCGGTGCGGCTGCACAACGGCGATGACCCGCCCGCGAGCGGCGGCGGCACGCGCCGCCTTGAGTACGGCGGCGATCTCGACCGGATGATGGCCGTAATCGTCGATGACCGTAATACCGTCGACCTCGCCGGTCAGGGTGAAACGGCGCTTTACGCCCGCAAAGGCGGCGAGCGCCTTTTTGATGTCGGCCTCGGGAATCTGCATTTCCCAACCGATGGCGATGGCGGCCAGCGAGTTCTGGACGTTATGGTCGCCGACCATCGGCAGGAGGAAATCGGTAAACACCGTTTCCGTCCCGGTCTTGCGGTTGACGAGCACCACATCGTAGCGCGTGCCGCCTGGGCCCGATTTCAGATTGACGCCGCGCACGTCGGCCTGCGGCGAGAATCCGTAAGTGATGATGCGCCGGTCCGATACGCGCGGGATCATCGCCTGCACTTCCGGATGATCGACACAGAGCGTGGCGAAACCATAGAACGGAATGTTCTCGACGAAAATGTCGAAGGCGCGGCGCAGCGCGTCGAAAGTGCCGTAGTGCTCCATGTGCTCAGGGTCGATGTTGGTGACCACGGCCACCGTCGCCGGAAGTTTCAGGAAGGTGCCATCCGACTCGTCGGCTTCCGCAACCATCCATTCCCCGCTGCCCAGGCGCGCGTTCGAACCCCAGGCATTGATGATGCCGCCGTTGATCACCGTGGGATCGAGCCCGGCACCGTCGAGCATCGCCGCGACCAACGACGTCGTCGTGGTCTTGCCGTGCGTGCCGCCGACCGCGATCGACCATTTCAGGCGCATCAACTCGCCCAGCATTTCGGCGCGGCGCACCACAGGGATCAGGCGGTCACGGGCGGCCATGACTTCCGGATTGTTGGCCTTTACCGCCGACGACACGACGACGACCTGAGCTTCGCCCAGATTGGCCGCGTCGTGACCGACAGCCACGGGTATGCCCAGACCGCGCAAGCGCTGCACGTTGGCGCCGTCGCCCAAGTCCGAGCCCTGCACCGAATAGCCGAGCGTATGCAGGACTTCGGCGATACCGCTCATGCCGATGCCGCCGATGCCGACGAAATGCAGAACACCGAGATCCAGTGGCAAGCTTCTCATGCCGCTCTCCTCTCGCCATCGGCGCCATTGGGAATCAAACCGACAACCAGTTCGGCCAGCGTCTTCGCCGCCTGGGGACGGCCCAGCGCCTTGGAATTCGCGGCCGTGCGCTCAAGCACGACGGGCATGCCGATCAGCGATTCGATGCGGTTCTTGAGCGCCTCGGGCGTGAACGCCGTTTGCGGCAGCACCCAACCGGCGCCGGCGGCGTCCACGGCATGGGCATTGCGCGCCTGGTGATCGTCGATTGCATGCGGATAAGGCACCAGGATCGACGGACGACCGACTGCCGTCACCTCGGCAACCGTGGAAGCGCCGGAACGTCCGATGACCAGATGTGCCGCCGCCAATCGGGCCGGCACGTCGTTGAAGAAACTGGCGAGCTCGGCCTCGATACCGGCAGACGCATAGATTTCGCGGACACGGTCCAGGTCCTCCGGACGGCATTGCTGGACGATCCGAAGCCGGCGCCGGAGCGTTTCCGGCAGGGCGGCCATGGCGACCGGCACGATGTCGCTCAGCACGCGCGCGCCCTGCGAGCCGCCGATGACCAAGATGCGAAATTCGCCGTCTTCCCCGACCGGCGGATAGGGAACGTCCATCACATCGATGATGGCTTGGCGGACCGGCATGCCGGTCTTGGAAACTTTGGGCAGGGCGTTGGCGGGAATACCACTGACCTGATCGAAACAGGTGGCGATGCGCGCGACCCATGGCGCAAGCAGGCGGTTGGCCCGTCCGAGGACCGCATTCTGTTCGTGAACTGCAGTCGGCAACCCGCCGAGGCAGGCGGCCAACATTGTCGGCACCGAGGCATAGCCTCCGAAGCCGACGACCGCGCTCGGCATCAGACGACGCAGCAGCGTCCGTGCCTGGATCAATCCGATCGCCAGTTCGGGTCCGCTTTGCAAAAGCGCCATGATCCGTTTGCCGGCGATGCCGCCGGCGCGGATGCGATGGGTTTCGAGACCGCCCAGCACACCGGTGTAGTTACCGCCGCGCCGGTCGGTGAACAGCGCGAGCCGAAAGCCGCGCTGCGCCAGTTCCGTCGCCAATGCCTCCGCTGGAAACACATGCCCGCCGGTCCCGCCGGTGGCCAATACAACGAGATGTTTCGCCGGCCCGTTCATCGCGCCCACTCCGAACCTGTGCGCAACCGCGTCAAGGCCAGCACCATTCCAAGACCGAGACCGAGCGCCAGCGTCGACGAGCCGCCGTACGATATGAGCGGCAGTGTCATGCCTTTCGGCGGCATCAAATTGACGGTCGACGCCATGTTGATAAGCGCCTGCAAAGCGAACTGCGTCAGCAAGCCCGCCACCGCCAAAACAACGAAAAGATCCTGGTCCTTGAGGACCCGGCTGAATCCGCGCAGTACGACGAACAGGAACAGCAGCACGATGACGATGCACGCAATCAGGCCGAACTCTTCGCCGATCACCGCGAAGATGAAGTCGGCGTGCGCGTCCGGCAGCACTTCCTTGACGTGTCCTTCGCCCGGACCGCGGCCGGCCCAACCGCCGTTCCGGAACGCGTCGAGCGAACGCGCGACTTGGAAGCCCGATCCCGCCTCCGGATCGAGGAAGCGGTCGACCCGCACGCGAACGTGGTCGAACATGAAATAGGCGCCGACGCTGCCGCTCAGCGCCAGAACGACCAGCCCGGCAACGAAGATCAACGGCAATCCGGCGACGAAGAACTGCACGCCCCAAATGGCGGAGATCACCAGCGTCATGCCGACATCCGGCTGCAACAGCAACAGGCCGGCGACGACGACATAGAGCCCCGTCGAGAGGCTGTAACCAGGAAACCGGTCGTCCATGCTTCTGACGGCGAAGAGCCATGCCGCGAGGACGGCAAATCCCGGTTTGACGAACTCGCTCGGCTGCAGCGAGAAGCCGCCCAACTGCAACCACCGCGTCGCGCCCTTTATCGGCACGCCGAAAACGAGGGTCGCGACCATCAACGCGATGGCACCAATCGTGGTCAACGCGGCGAGCCGCCGCACGCCCCGCACGGACAGGAACGAAACGGTAATCATGATCACCAGCGCCATGGCGATGAACACCATCTGCCGGCGCGCGAAGTAGAACGTGTCGAGCCCGATCCGGGTCGCGACCGCCGGAGAGGCCGCGAGTGTGACGATCACGCCGATCACGCCGATGGACACCAACGCGGCCAAAAGCCATCGGTCGACGGTCCACCACCACCGCCCGACGATACTGGTATCCGTGCGCGCCCAGGTCGTCATACCGCGCCCTCCGGCGCTTGCCGCGCCTCGGTTCCGGGAAACAAACCGGGCATTTCCAGCGGATCGAGGTGCTCCCCTGGCAGGCCTTCGACCAGATCCTTGAAGGCATCGCCGCGCGCCTCGAAGTTGGCGAATTGATCGAACGAAGCGGCAGCCGGCGACAGCAGAACGACCGGCCGCGCTTCACCGGCCGAGCGCGCCGCCTCGAACGCCTGGCCGACCGCGGTCTCCAGGTCGCCGGAAATGGTGAACGGCACCTTGCCATCGAGCGCAATGGAGAACGCCATTGCCGCCTCACCGATCAAGTAGGCGTGACGGATGCCGTCCAGGTGCTTCAGCACCGGCCCGAGTCCGCCTTCCTTCGGCCGGCCACCGGCGATCCAGAAGATGTTGTCGTAGCTCGACAGCGCGCGCGATGCGGCGTCGGCATTGGTCGCTTTCGAATCGTTGACGAAGGCGACGCCGTCGACGACCGCCACGGCTTCCTGGCGGTGGACCAGCCCGGGATAGCTCTGGATGCACGCCATGATTACATGTGGCGGGACGCCGGCGGTCTTGGCCGCTGCATAGGCGGCAGCGGCATTCTGACCGTTGTGGGCACCCAGCAAGCTCGGGTTTTCACGGAGATTGCAGATCGGCGTCTCCGAGCCGTCGGTATCGTCGTAGAGGATACCGTCGAGGGCATAGACACCGCCCTTGATCTTCTTCTCTCCAGAAACCCGGATCACCACCTGCTCGTCGGCGCGTGCCAGTTCGTCGGCGATGGCGCTGCAAATTTCGTCATCGACGCCGATCACCGCCGCGCGCGGTTTGGTCTGGCGGTGGAAGATCAGCTTCTTCGCGGCGATATAGCCGTCCATGCCACCATGGCGGTCGAGATGATCGGCACTGATGTTTAGCAGCACGGCGACATCGAAGGTGATCGAAAGCGTCAGTTCCAACTGGTAGGACGACATCTCGAGCACATAGGTGCCCTCGTTATCCAACGGCTCCAGGCTGAGCGCCGGCGTGCCGAGATTGCCGCCGACTTCGGTCTGCCTGCCGGACGTCAGCATGATGTGGCCGATCAGGGCAGTCGTCGTCGACTTGCCGTTGGTGCCGGTGATGCCGATGTAATTGCACCAACGCTGCGTGCGACCGAGCAACTCGATGTCGCCGATGACCTCGAGGCCGGCATCGCGCGCCAGTTTGACGACCGGATGCGACGCCGGATGATGCAGCGGTATGCCGGGGCTCAACACCAGCGAGGTCAGTTCCCGCCAATTGCAGTTGTAGAGGTCGACGAGCGGAATATCCTCTTCGCGCGCACGCTGGCGTGCGTCCTCGCTATCGTCCCAGGCCCAGACTTCTGCGCCGCTGCGCACCAGGGCGCGCGCGGTGGCGAGGCCGGATCGGCCGAGCCCGAATACGGCGACTGGAAAACTTGCGAAGGGGAATACGTCGATCATCCCGCCCTCACCGGAGTTTCAGGGTCGAAAGACCCGCTAGAGCCAGGATCATGGCGATGATCCAGAATCGGATGACGATGGTGCTCTCCGCCCATCCCTTCTTCTCGAAGTGGTGATGCAGCGGCGCCATGGCGAAGACGCGCCGGCCGGTGAGCTTGAAGGAAACCACCTGCACGATGACGCTGACCGTCTCCAGGACGAACAGGCCGCCGACGATGGCGAGAACCAACTCGTGCTTGGTGATGACGCTGATCGTGCCAAGCGCGCCGCCCAGCGCAAGCGAACCGGTATCACCCATGAACACCTTGGCCGGCGGCGCGTTGTACCAAAGGAAGCCGAGTGCTGCCCCGACCAGCGCGCCGCAGAAGACGGCGAGTTCGCCGGCCCCCTTGATATGGTGGATCTGCAGGTAATTGGCGAAAACGGCGTGGCCGCTGAGATAAGCAATCAGCGCGAACACACCGGCCGCGATCATCACCGGCACGATGGCCAAACCGTCGAGACCGTCGGTCAGGTTGACGGCATTCGACGCGCCGACCATGACGAAGATCGAGAAGACGATGAACATCCAGCCTAGGTTGATGACGACGTTCTTCAGGAACGGCACCGTCAGCGCGGTCACCATGTCAGACGGCAAGTGGCGCATGATCCAGAAGGTTGCGATGGCGGCGACGACGACTTGGCCGAGCAGCTTGAGCTTGCCCGGCAATCCCTTGGCGTTGCGCTTCGAGACCTTCATGTAGTCGTCGAGGAAGCCGATGGTGCCGAAAGCGAGCGTGACGCCGAGCGCCGCCCAGACGAAGCCATTGCCGAGATCGGCCCAAAGCACCGTCGCCAGCGTCAGCGCCAGCAGAATCAGCACGCCGCCCATGGTGGGCGTGCCCTGTTTGGTCAGAAGATGCGTCTCCGGACCGTCGGCGCGGATCGGCTGCCCGCCCTTCTGACGCGACTTCAGCATCTCGATCAAGACCGGGCCGAACAGGAAACTCAGCACCAGCGCCGTGATCACCGCGCCACCCGTACGGAAAGTGAGATAGCGGAACACGTTGAGTGCACCGAACTGGTCCGCCAGGGGAACGAGAATGTGGTAAAGCATCGCCGCCTAGCTCCCGTTGACGACGCGCCCAGAGGCGCCGTCGCGCGTTTGGTTGAGTGCCAGCAACGCTTCGACAATCTGGCGGGTGCGGCTGCCCAGCGAGCCCTTGACCGTGACGACATCTCCCGGCCGGATCGCCGCTGTGACCAGTGGCACGAGCTTTTCCGCCGTGCAGGCATGGCCGCCCCGCATCGTCTGCGGCAGGGCGTCCCAAAGTGCCGACATGTACTGACCGGCGGTGAAGACCAGATCGATGCCGGCGTCGGCGAGCGGCCTGGCAAGTCCGCGGTGCAGTTTCTCCGCCTGCGGGCCGAGTTCGAGCATGTCGCCGAGCACGGCGATACGGCGTCCATTCCCCGCCGGTTCGACGCCACCCAAGACGTCGATTGCGGCACGCATGGAAGCCGGCGAAGCGTTGTAGCTCTCGTCGATCAATTGGAAGGAGCCATTGGCGAGTTCAACGCCATGACGCTTGCCGCGACCGGCGAGACCCGCCATGTCGGCTAGCCCGGCGGCCGAGCGCTCGACATCGGCACCCAGCGCTTCGATCGCGGCGAGCACGGCAAGCGAGTTGAGAGCAAGATGCCGGCCGGGAACGCCGAGGGTATAGCGGCAGATCTGGCCCCAGTAGGTCGCGGTGATTTCGCTGAAACTCGAATGCAATTGGATATCGGCAAGACGCCAGTCCGCTTCGACGGCGACGCCGAACGACACCACCCGCAGCCCGGCGGCGCGTGCCGCCGACGCCAGGCGATCGAACATCTCGTTGTCGAAATTGAGAATGGCGACGCCGTCCGGTTTCATCCCCTCGAAGATTTCCGCCTTGGCATCGGCGATGTCGGCGAGAGAATTGAAAAACTCGCTGTGGGTATCGGCGATGGTGGTAATGA
>JAYOXJ010000050.1:0-822 GCA_038152725.1 Rhodospirillaceae bacterium | reverse complement strand
TGATGGATACGTGCGGTCGGCACATGCGGCTCAGCGGAGCAATCTCGCCCGGATGGTTCATGCCCATCTCGAACACACCATAAGCCGCAGTTTCCGGCAGCCGAGCGAGGCTGAGCGGCAAGCCCCAATGGTTGTTGAGGTTGCCTTGGGTGGCGGTGACACCGGTTTCCCCGGCCACGGCCGAAAGTGCCAGTTTCAGGGATTCCTTGGTGCCGGTCTTGCCGACGCTGCCTGTGACGGCGGCGATCCGTGCCGAGCTCCGCGCCCGCGCTGCCTTGGCCAGATTTTCCAACGCCTTCATGGTATCGGCGACGTGAAGCAGCTTCTTCGGATCGACGCCGCCGGTTTCAGCCGACGTCGAAACGACCGCTGCGACGGCACCGGCGGCCAATGCATCGTCAATGAACGCATGGCCGTCGTGGCTCGGCCCTTTGATGGCGAAGAAGAGATCACCGGGGGCAACCGTTCGGCTGTCGATGGAAACACCGGTCGCGGCCCAGGCTCCAGCGGCGCTGCCACGCATCGCCTGCGCCGCCTCGGCGGCCGTCCAAAGGATCGGCATCGGTCGCACGCCTTTCATGCGCCGCCTCCAATCAATTTGCGGATTTCATCGGCATCGTTGAACGGCAGAGTCTGGTCACCGACGATCTGCCCGGTTTCGTGGCCCTTGCCAGCGACCAGCAACACATCGCCCTGATGCAAGCTTTCGAAAGCCACACCGATTGCCGCGCGACGGTCGCCAATTTCGACCGCGTCGGGACAGGCACGCATGATTTCCTGACGGATCGCGGCCGGGTCCTCGCTGCGCGGATTGTCGTCGGT
>JAYOXJ010000049.1:0-15725 GCA_038152725.1 Rhodospirillaceae bacterium | reverse complement strand
CGAGAAGACGGCGCCGAAGAAGTTGGACGCCGCCACCAGGACGAGGATCAGCGCCGAGATTTCGAGCGTCTTGATCAGCGCTTCCTGCAGCCTCTTCATGGTCAGCCGGCGATAGGCGAGCGACAGTGCCAGGGCACCGAAGGCGCCGCAGCCGGCACCCTCGGTCGGCGTCGCCAGGCCGAACATGATCGAGCCCAAGGCCGAAAACACCAGAAGTGCAGGCGGCACAAGGCCGAGCGTGAACTCGCGCCAGATGTGCGCCATGCTCTCGGCGCGCTCCTCCACCGGCAGCGCCGGCCCGAGCGACGGGTTCAGCCAACATCGCCCGAGCGCATAGACGGCGTATAGCACCGCCATCATGACGCCGGGGATGATCGCGGCGGCGAACAGGTCGGTGACCGGCACTTCCAGCACCGGGCCCATGACCACCAGCATGATCGAGGGCGGAATCAGGATGCCGAGCGTGCCGCCCGCGGTGATGGTCCCGGCCGAGAGCCTAACGTCGTAGCCGGACTTGCTCATGGTCTTGGCCGCCATGATGCCGAGGATGGTGACGGACGCGCCGACGATACCGGTGGCGGCGGCGAAGATGGTGGAGACGAACAGCACCGCCAGGTAGAGCGAGCCGCGTACACGCGACAGCATCAACTGCACGGCCTGGAACAGACGCTCCATCAGGCCGGCCTGCTCCATCAGGATGCCCATGAAGATGAACAACGGCACCGCGGCCAATGTCTGTTCCAGCATGACCGACGAGAACTGGAAGGTCATCAGATAGAACACGACCTTGCCGAAACCGATCCAGCCGAACACGAAGCCCAGGAAGATCAGCGTGAACGAAATCGGGAAGCCGACGAAGATGGCGAACAGCATCACGCCGATCAGGATGAGACCGAGAATTTCGTTGGGCATCTTACGGCCACCTTCCCTTGGTTGCGGCGTAGTAGCTCTTCATGGTTTCGGAAACGCCCTGGATGATGAGCAGCGCAACGCCGACGGGCAGCGCCGTCTTGATCGGGCCCATGTGTGGCATCCAGGCGGTATCCATGCCCTTCTCGCCGCGTATCCACGCGGTGGAGGCATAATCGGTGGCCATCCACAGGAACACCAAGAGACCTGGGAAATAGAACATCAGGTAGAGCAACAGGTCGACGCGGCCCTGCGTCTTCTCCGACCAATTGCGGTAGATGAAATCGGCGCGGATATGGACGCCGCGCGACAGCGCGTAACCGGCGCCGAGCATGAACATGGCGCCGTAAAGCATGCGCGAGATATCGTAGGCCCACATCGTCGGCGCCACGAAGACGTAGCGCATGAATACTTCGTAGACCATGGCGAACAGCATCGGAATGGTGAGCCAGCAAACGACGTGGCCGACCCACAGGCTCATGGTATCGATGACGGTGATGATACTCGCCATCCAGGGCGCCATGTCGTCGGGCAGTTCACCCGGTGCGCCGGCGCGGCGCTCGGCGATCAACTCGTCGGTGATGTCGAGTTCGCCTGGTGCGACTTCCTCATGTTTTTCAGCCATAACCCCTACCCCATCCAAGCCGGCGACGGACAATGCGACGCAGGCGGCGAAACGCAAGCGCCATTATCGGCGATGGTAACGCCGGCGCCAACCGGCGAAGGCATCCCCCCGGAGGCGGGCCATGGGGCACACTCGAAAGTGCGCCCCATCCCGTCCCGCGGGGAGAAGACTTCAGACGCGACTTACTTCTTCTTCAGGCTGTTGGCGAACGCCATGCCGAGGTTGGCATTGGACGTCTGCGAACCGGCCCAGTAAGGCACCGCGACTTCGGCGAACGCACGCTGGGATTCCCAGACCTTCTTGAAGAAGGCGTTCTCGGCCGCGTTCTTCTCGAGCGACTTGCGCGCAGCCGCCATGTATTCCGAGAAGTAGTCCTTAGGCGTGTCGTGCAGGATGACGCCGTGCTTTTCGGTCAGTTCCTTCAGCGCCTTGCCGTTCTCGTAGATGCGGTAGCTCATGGAACGGATCAGCGACGCATCGGCAGCGACCTGCATGGCTTTCTGCTGATGCGGGGTCATCTTCTTCCAGACATCGCCGTTCAGGTACATGTCGGCGTTGACGACCACCTGGTGCAGGCCCTGGAGGTAGTAGTGCTTAAGCACCTTCTGGAAGCCGAAGATCATGTCCGGCTTCGGGCAGCACCATTCGGCGGCGTCGATGACGCCTTTCTCGAGCGCCGGCAGGATGTCGCCGCCGCCCATGGCCACGGCCGCGACGCCGATGTCCTTGTAGGTCTGGCCAGGAATGCCCGGAGGCGTGCGGAAGCGGTACTTGCGGAAGTCCGCCATCGAGTTGATCGGCTGCTTGAACCAGCCCAGGGCCTCGGGGCCGACCGGCTGCAACATGAAGCCTTTGACGTTGACCTTCATCTCTTTCCAGAGCTCGTCGTAGAGCTCCTTGCCGCCGCCATACATGAACCACGACACGAAGGCGATGTTGTCGATGCCAAGACCGGCACCGGCGACGGGCGAACCAAACAGCATGGCCGCCGGGTGTTGGCCGGACCAATAGTGGGTCCAGGCGAAGCCGCCCTCGATCAGGCCCTTGTCGACGGCGTCGAGCGTGTCCTTCACGTCGACGACGGCGCCGGCTGGCAGCACTTCGATGGTCACTTCGCCGTTGGTCAGGTCACTGACGTTCTGGCCGAAGTCCTTGAGCATGGTGATTTCGTCGGCCTTGGTCGGGATCACGGACTGCACCCGGATCTTGACCTTGCCGGCTTTGGACTGCGTTGGGGTGAGCGCCACCGCCGCCGCCATGGCGACAGCCGCGCACCCATATGCAATGGTTTTGAGTACCTTCATGGAAGTAGCCTCCTCCACTTGACTAAGGTTGCCGGGCGGTTCGCCTATCGACGCGCCGCCCATGATCGCCTCCCTCCGGCTAGATCGAACGGAGAGAAGCCAGGACGCTGCGGCAAGCCACAACGCCCAACCCTGCGCCGCCGGGCTACGACACAAATGACCGAAGGCCATCCGGAACCGGATGTCCCTACACGGACCGGCGCGAACCGGACCTGTTTTTGAGGAGCGAACTGACCGCTCCCACGGTCGTTTTAGACATGGGAAAACCCCCAATGCCTCCCGAAATCTCATTAATGAGATTTTATTGCATCATTATTGCGAATCAATTAATTCTATGCAACCGTAATTTGGACCGGCGAGGTCTATCGGGAATATCAACGGCCTAACCCAAAGCGGTCGTTGCCCGGGGGGCTCCCGCGAACCTTAGGAGATGGCGATCTCATGAGCGTTGACGCGGATACTTACGATTACATCATCGCTGGCGCCGGTTCGGCCGGCTGCGTACTCGCCAATCGGTTGAGCAACGACGCCTCGAAACGCGTGCTTCTGCTCGAAGCCGGCGGCCGCGATTGGTATCCGTGGATCCACATTCCGGTCGGCTATTTCAAGACGCTGCACAATCCGCGTACCGACTGGAGCTACAAGACCGAACCCGATCCCGGTCTCAACGGCCGCTCGATCGATTGGCCGCGCGGCAAGACGCTCGGCGGCTCCAGTTCCATCAACGGACTGCTCTACGTCCGCGGCCAACGCGAGGACTTCGACCACTGGCGCCAGCTCGGCAACGCCGGCTGGTCGTTCGAAGACGTGCTCCCCTACTTCATCCGCTCCGAGGACAATCAGAACGGCGCCGACGACTACCACGGCTCGGGCGGCGGTCTCGCGGTCCAGAACATGCGCGCCAAGCGGCGCATCTGCGAGGCGTTGATCGAGGCCGCCGGCGAGCTCGGCGTGCCGCGCAATTCGGATTTCAACGGCGCCCAGCAGGAAGGTGCCGGATATTTCCAGCAGACGGCGCGGAACGGTTTGCGCTGCTCCACCGCGGTCGCCTTCCTGCGCCCGATCAAATCGCGGGCCAACCTCGAGGTCGTGACGCATGCGCTGGTCGGGCGCATCGCCTTCGACGGCAAGCGCGCCATCGGCATAGATGCCGACGTCAAGGGCGCGCGCCGGCAATTCCGCGTGCGCGCCGGCGGCGAAGTGATCCTGGCGGCCGGCGCCATCGGCTCGCCGCAGATATTGCAGCTCTCCGGTGTTGGACCGGGCGCGCTGCTGCAACGCCACGGCATCGACGTCGTGCATGAACTTCCCGGCGTCGGTCTCGACCTTCAGGACCACCTGCAGATCAGGGCGGTCTACGAAGTCAACGTCCCGACGCTCAACGAGGAGATCAACAGCTTCTTCGGACGCATGATGATCGGTGCGCAATACGTGCTGACGCGCGGCGGCCCGATGAGCATGGGCGCGTCGCAGGTCTGCATCTTCGCGCGCTCAAACCCGGACGTCGACACGCCCGACATCCAGTACCATTTCCAGCCGCTGAGCGCCGACAAGCCGGGCATCGAGATGCATCCGTTCCCCGGCATCACGCTCTCGGTCTGCCAGCTTCGGCCCGAAAGCCGTGGCCGCATCGAAATCAAGTCGCCGGACCCCAAGGCATATCCGGCGATCCATCCGAACTACCTCTCGACGCCGCGCGACTGCCAGACCGCCATCGATTCCTTGAAGTTCACCCGCCGGCTAGTCGAGACAAATGCATTGAAACCGTACGTCGTGCGTGAGCACCGGCCAGGCCCCGAGATCGTCACCGACGAGGACCTGCTCGAAAGCGCCCGCAACATCGCCCAGACCATCTACCACCCAACCAGCACCTGCCGCATGGGCGCCGACCCCAAGGCTGTCGTCGATGCCAGGTTGCGCGTGCACGGGATCAAGGGGCTGCGCGTCGTCGACGCCTCGATCATGCCGACGATCACGTCGGGCAACACCAACGCGCCGACGATCATGATCGCCGAGAAGGCTTCCGACATGATCATCGAGGACGCTCGCTCCGCCTGAACTTAGGCCCGTTTCGCTTGCCATCGCCGGACCGCAATCGGACAATGCGCTCCGGATTTCAGCGCTTGCGGAAAGGACCGGTCATGGCCCTCGACAGTTATTTCGAACCCACGCCCGGCGGCGACACTTCGTTCACGGTCTCGCCGCCACGCATCAAGTTCGGCCGCGGCGCGCTCCGCGAACTCGGGCACGACGCCAAGGCCGCGGGCATGCGCCGCGTTGCGCTCTTCACGGATGCCGACGTCGCCAAGCTGGCACCTGTCGCCACCGCGAAGGCATCGCTGGAGGCCGCCGGTATCGACGTCCAAGTCTACGACGAAGTCGAGGTCGAACCGACCGACCGCTCCTTCAAGCACGCCGCGAAGTTCTCCGCCGAGGGCAGGTTCGACGGGTTCGTCTCGGTCGGCGGCGGTTCGGCCATGGACACCTGCAAGGCGGCCAACCTTTACGCCAATTACCCGACCGACGATTTCCTCGCCTACGTCAACGCGCCGATCGGCAAGGCCCAGCCGGTGCCGGGGCCGTTGCAGCCGCACATCGCCTGCCCGACCACCTTCGGCACCGCCAGCGAATGCACCGCCATGGCGATCTTCGACCTCCTGGAGATGGAGGTGAAGACCGGTATCGCGCATCCGAGCCTGAAGCCGATCCTCGGCATCATCGATCCGGACAATCTTTCATCGCTGCCGGCAGAGATCGTCGCCGCCAACGCCTTCGACGTCTTCTCGCACGCCATCGAGAGCTACACGGCGATTCCTTACACCCGGCGCGCGGCACCGGCCGATCCGGGCGCAAGGCCCGTCTACCAGGGCGCCAACCCGATGAGCGACCTGAACTGTCTGGAGGCGATCCGCCTGATCGGCGCCAACCTTGTCGAAGCGGTCAAGAACCCGACGCCGGACCACTACGAAGCGCTTGCGTTTTCGGGCATGCTCGCCGGCATCGGCTTCGGCAACGCCGGCTGCCATCTGCCGCATGCCATGTCCTACGCCGTCGCCGGCCTGGTGCGCGACTACCAGCCCAAGGGCTGGAAATCGAACCATCCGATGGTGCCGCACGGCATCTCGGTCATCGTCAACGCGCCGGCGGTGTTCCGCTGGATGGCGCCGGCCTGCCCCGACCGTCACCTGATGGCGGCCGAAGCGATGGGTGCGGAGGTCGCGGGTGCGGCACCGGAAGACCCCGGCGCCATCCTCGCTGATCGCGTCGCGCATCTGATGCGCGAGACCGGCATGCCCAACGGCAATGGCGGCGTCGGTTATTCGGAAGAGGACCTGGACGCACTAGCGGAACGCGCTCACGCCCAGCAGCGGTTGGTCAAGATGGCGCCAATGCCGGTCGACAAGGCGTTGATCAAGGATATGTTCCGCGACTCGCTTCGCTACTGGTGAATGACGCAGCGGCTCACTGGCCGTATTTCTTCGCCGCCCAGTCCTCGAGCTTCGCCGTGAGGTAGCCCTTTTCGGCGACGTACTGGTAGATCAGGAAGAAGATTTCCGGCTGTGCGTAACCCGGCATCCGGACCACTTCCTTGGCCGCCGCGTCGTAGAACAGCGTGGTCGGCGTGCCGGTCACCCTGAGCGTCCGGGCCAGCTTGCTCTCGTCCACGGCGGCACCGGAAAAATCGGCGAACTTCCGTTTGCCGTGCATGTCCATCTGCACGACATGGAACTGCTGGATGCCGAGATCGATCAGTTCCGGCTGCTGGAACGCCTGCGCGTGCATCTGCCGGCAGTAGCCGCAGCCCTCCTGCTCCCACAGCAGGACCAGCGTCTTTCCCGCTTCCTTGGCGGCGGCCAGATCCTTTCGGAGATCGAAAGTGGTTTCCGCGAACCAGGGCTGGGTGTGGAACCCCGGCACGCCCAAGCCGGCGAACACTGCGGACGGCAGTGCCGACACGGCGCCGGCGGCCAAACCGGCCGCGACGAACGTTCGTCTCGAACACTGATGCACGGATTTCATGGCGCGACTATGGACCGCCGCCGTTATTCACGGCAATTGGGGAATACCCGCTGTCACGCGCTCGTGAAGCGGCTCAGCGCTCAATCGGCCTGAGCCGGCGCAGCGCGGCGGGCATGGTGGCGAGGATCGCCGCCTCCCACTTGGCGCAGTAGCGCTTGAGCACGATGCCGAGCGCGATGATGGCGATGCCGGCGGCGGTGACGGCGACGGGGAACAGCGCCGAGTCCTCGAAGATCTCGACGGCGAGATGCCCGAGGTAACCGAAGCAGCCGAGCGCGCCGAACACCAGGAAGGCGCGCCGGCGCAGGAACACGGCGGCGAAGATCAACACCACGTTGATCAGGAAGTAGAGAAACTTGTTCAACTCCGTATCCGAATTCATCAAGGACAGCCCGCCCCAGAACGCGATCAGACCGAACAGATAGCCCCAGAAGGCGAAGTCCTCGCGCGTGCGGCGGTCGACGGCGAAAGCGCCGGCGATCATTGCCAGCCCGAACCAGACCGAGACGATCTTGCGCAAATCCCAATTGAAGTCGTCGGCGCCGGCGATGATCGGCGTCAGGTCCATGCTCATGTACCAGAGCGCGAAGGCGATCGGCGCGGTGACGAAACCGAACGGCACGACGCGCAAGGCGAGCAGCCCGACCGCCACCGTCGCCAGTTCCATGGTGAACCAGCCGCTTTTGATCCAGATGTGGAAGTCGCGATAGGTGCCCGGGTCGTCGCCCTGCCAGAACCCAAGCCATCGCTGCAGACCGTAGACCGCGAGCGGCGTGATTGAAACGCAGACGGCGACCATCAACCCGCCCGGTACCCGCCCGCCCGGCCGGTTCCAGAACCGGTAGCCGAGAAACCAGAACGCCGCCATGTAGAGCGCCGCGATGGCGAAGATGCCGACGCCGCCCAAGTCCTCCCAGGCGGCGGTCATGAACCAGCCCATGGCACCGATCACCAGCAGCGCGCCGGCGTAGCAAGCGACGTGCGCGGCATCGAAGCGCGCTGCCCCATCGGTACGGTCCGCCAATCCCTGCCAAAGTTTCTCGGCCTCGGCGGCGCCGATCAGCCCCTCGCTGACCGCCCAATCGAGATCACGCTTGGAGAAGCGCATGGCCGGGCGGTGCGGCTACTTGGCCGCGCCCTGTTCCTTGGTCATGGTGATGAGTTCGCGGAAGAAGGCGAGAATGCGGTCGAGAATTTTCATCTCCATCTCGTCCTGCTTACGCCGGCGTTCGGATGCCAATTTCTCGGCGGCGTCCTTCTCCGCCTTGATCTCGGCATAGGACTTTTTCGGCGGCGCGGCGGCTTCCGAACTGGTGGTGCACAATAGCCGCTCGCCCTCGAGCGTGCACACCGCGATCTCGCCAGTCTCCTTGTTGAGCCGCCACACGCGATTCTCGGTCGCCTTCATAATCTGGAACTTGCCGTCGTCGGCTCGCACATGGTCGGCCGTCAACGTCCAGCCGCCCAGCATCGCCGCCACAATCAGGAACCGCATCATCGCCTTGTCACTCCGTTTGCCACGTTGCCGCATTGTAGCCGCGGCGGATGCGATTGGGAACGCCTCAACCGGCGGCGCGGGCTTCCAAATCGGCGAGCAGCGCGTCGTCCAGTTGCACGCCGTCCTTGACGATGCGCTGACGCACGCCGGAGCGGCGGTCGCCCGGCAGGCGCGTGCCCGGCTGCTCCAGGATGGCGTCGAGCAGGACTTCCAGACGGTCGGCGAAACCGTCGCCGGCGAACACGCCCGGGTCGAACACCATGAAGATCTGGCCGACGTGCGGCGGCTCGCCCTTCGCCTCGAAAAACGACGTTGCTTCGGCACCGAAGTGCGAACCGGTCATGATCGCCGAGAGAATTTCCGTCACCAGCACCAGCGCGTACCCCTTGGCATCGCCCATCGGCGTGTTGGAACCCTTCATCGCGGCCTTGGCGTCGGTGGTCGGGTTGCCGTCGATGTCGACCGCCCAACCTTCCGGAATAGGCTCGCCCTTGTCGGCGGCGAGCTTGATCTTGCCGCGCGCCACCTTGGCCAGCGACAGATCGACAATCAACGGTTCGCCCGACTTACGCGGGCAGCCGAAGCCGACCGGGTTGGTGCCGAACAGCGGCGTCTTGCCGCCCCAGGGCGCGATGCCGGCCGGCGAATTGGAGAAGCCGAGACAGACCAACCCTTTTCGCGCCAGCGTCTCGACGTGATAGCCGAACGCGCCGGAGTGGTGCGAATTGCGAATGGCGACGCAGACCACGCCGGTTTCCTTGACCACCTCGACGGCGCGCTCGAAACCCATCTTGATTGCCGGAAAGGCGAAGCCCGACTTGGCATCGACGACGATGGACGCCTTCGCCGGCTGGCTCATCACCGGCACTGCCTTGCCGTCGACCTTGCCGGTCTTGACCTGCTCGCAGTAGCTCTCGACGCGGGCGAGCCCGTGCGAGCGTAGCCCGTCGGCCTCGGCGGCGAGCAGCGCGTCGGTCGTGGCGGCGGCACTTGCTTCCGAGGTGCCGACGTTGACCAGTGCGCGGTGGATGAGATCACGGAGTTCATCGAGGGTCTTGGTCGGCATGATTATTCTCCCGAGAGCACGGCGCGCACATTGACCGCGGTGACGGCGCTGACGCGGATGTTTGAGTCATAGGTAACGCCGGCGATATGCGGCGTCAGGATCAGGTTGGGCGTGTCCTTGAACGGGTTTTCGGCCTTCACCGGCTCGTCCTCGAAGACATCGAGCGCGGCACCGCCGAGTTTGCCGGCACGCAGCGCCTCGGCGACGGCGGCGTCATCGACGACACCGCCGCGCGCGGTATTGATCAGGATGGCGTCCGTCTTCATCAGCTTGAGACTGGCCGCGTCGATCAGGTGGCGCGTGCTGTCGATCAGGGGCACATGCAGGCTGACCACGTCGGCAACGCCCAACAATTCGTTCAGTTCCATACGCGTCACGGCATGCTCGGCCCAGGCCGGGTCGCCGGCCTTGACCAGCGGATCGTAGGCGGCGACGCGCATGCCGAGCGCCATCGCCATCTTCGCGGTCAGACGCGCGATGCCGCCGAAGCCGATCAGGCCGAGCGTACGCCCACCGACCTCGCGGCCCTGCATTTCGGCCCGCGGCCACTTACCGGCCAGCATCGAGTGGTGGCCGTGGTAGCAGCTGCGGAGCAGCATCATGGCGGTGGCGACGACATATTCGGCGACCGAGCTCGAGTTGGCGCCGCTCGCCGGGCAGACTTTGATGCCGCGCGCGTCGCAGGCATCGACGTCGATATTGTCGAGCCCGACGCCCAAGCGTCCGACCACCCCGAGCGCGTCACCGGCGGCGAGCACGTCGCCCCGCACCTGCGTGCGGTTGCGGACGATCAATGCCCTGGCACCTTTAAGTGCCGTGCAGAGCGCCGGCGTATCGTCGACCAGGTTGGGAGCGTAGAGCACGTCGAAGTCGCGGGCCAAGTCGTCGACCGCGTCCTGGTCCATGAATTCGCAAATGACGATCTCGGCCATGGCGTCAGCCCTCGGAAAGCGGTTTCAGGATTTTGTTGTAAAGCTCGGCCTTGGTTTCGACGCCGATGCCGGGGGACTCCGGCGGCGCCACCATGCCGTTTTCGATTTGCGTACCGTCGCCGAAGCCGCCAAACGGCTGAAACACCAAGGGATAGGTCTCGGTACCGCCGAGTTGCAGCCCGGCCGCCAGATGCAGGCCCAACTGCTGGCCGCCGTGCGGCCCATGGCGTTCGCGCGACCAGCCCATGGCATCGGAGAGTCGCACCATCTCGCAGAACACGCTCGGCCCATAGCAGAGCGACGGGTCGAACTGCAGCCAGTCCTTGTCGCGCCGGAGACCGGCGTAGCGCAGCAGGTTCTCGGCATCGATCAGCGAGAACAGGTTCTCGCCGGTGGCGATCGAGGTGGCGCAAGCGGCGGCCAGTTCGGCATGCGCCGCGTAATCGAGCGGGTCGACCGGCTCCTCGAACCAGGCGAGGCCGTAGCCGGCGATGGCGCCCGCGTATTCGAGGGCGGTCTTCAGGTCGATGCCGGCATTGGCATCGACGGCAAGGTTGTGACCGCCGCCGGCGACGTCCATCGCCGCCTCGATGCGTTTCATGTCTTCGGGGATCGGCGCACCGCCGATCTTCATTTTCATCAGCGTATAGCCGGCGTCGCGATAGCCCTGCATCTCGGCCCTCAGGCCGTCCAAACCCTTGACCGGATCGTAATAGCCACCGCCCGGATAGACCGGCACCTTGGCATCGAATTCGCCTTCGTTGAAGCGTTCGGCGAAAACGCGGTAGAGCGGCTTCTCCTCGAGCTTGCCGACGATGTCCCAGACGGCGGCATCGAGCGCACCGGCGGCGAAGGCGCGTTCGCCGTGGCCGCCCGGCTTCTCGTTCTTCATAACTGCCTTGCGGCAGCGCGCCGGGTCGAGATGGCCGGCGTCGTCGAGCAGGCTGTCGGGCGCGGCTTCCAGAAGACGCGGGATCAGGCGTTCGCGCAGCACGCCGCCTTGGGCGTAGCGGCCGTTGGAATTGAAGCCGAAACCGATGACGGGTTTTCCATCGCGCACCGCGTCGGTGACGATGGCGACGACGCTCAGCGTCATTTTGGAGAAGTCGATGGTGGCGTTTCGCATGGTCGACGAAAGCGCCGCCGTGGTCTCACGGATGGCCGTTATTCGCATGACCGCATCCTATTCGTTGGACGCCAAAAGAAAAGCGGGGGGCGGACAAGCCGCCCCCCTTTGGAGGTTGTTTCCCCCCTCCAAGTATTCTTTTCCGTCAGGCGCTCCGGTAGAGCTTGGTCAGCACGAACTGCCGGTGCCCGAGCGCCTCGGCCGCGGTCTGACGACCGTTGCAGACGCGCATGGTGAGGTCGATCAGCCCGTCGCCGGCCATGTCGAGGTTCATCTCGCGCCGGAAGATGCCGGAGCAGTCGAAGTCGATATGCTCGCTCATGGTGCGCACGGTGCGTGGGTTGGCGGTGAGCTTGATCACCGGCTCGATCGGATTGCCGACGACGTTGCCCTGGCCCGTCGGGAACAGGTGCACGACGAATCCGGCTGCGGCCTGCAGGGTCACGCATTCGGCCGCGGCCGACGACGTGTCCATGAAGTAGAGGCCACGGCCCTTGGCCGGCTCTTCCGCCGGGGTCAGCACGTCGACGTACTTCGCCTTCTTGCCGATCTTCTCCAGGTTGCCGAAGGCCTTTTCCTCGATGGTGGTGAGACCACCCTGGATGTTGCCCTTGGTCGGCTGGCTGTCGGAAAGATCCGAAGTCTTGTGCGGCTCGATGACCTCGTCCATGTAGGCCTGGAAGGTCTTCAGGAACTTCTTGCCCACGGCCGGGGTCTTGGCGCGCGTGGCGCAGACCATTTCGGCGCCGGTGATTTCCGACGTTTCGCCGAAGCAGGTGGTCGCACCCCAGGCATCCATTTTGTCGATGAAGTTGCCGACGGTCGGGTTGGAGCCGAGGCCCGACGTGGTGTCGGACTCGCCGCACTTGACCGAAACCCAGAGGTCTTCCGGACCGCACTGCTCGCGCTGCAGCTCGGAGGCCCAATGCAGGAACTCCTTCGCCTGACGGCTGGCAGCGGCGATCACCTTGTGGTCGCCGTTCTGCTCGATGCAGAAGCCGGCCACCGGCTTGCCGGTCTTGGCAATGCCGTCGACGACGTTCTGCGTCCACTGCGGCTCGATGCCGATGACGATGACGGCGGCGACGTTCGGGTTGGCGCCGGTGCCGATCAGGGTGCGGAAGTGGAGTTCCAAATCCGCGCCGAACTGCAGGCGGCCATAGGGATGCGGGATCGCCAAGGTGCCCTTGATGTTGTGGGCGACGGCCTCGCAGGCGGCGTTCGACAGATCGTCGAGCGGCAGAATGACGACGTGGTTGCGCACGCCGACACGGCCGTTTTCGCGGCGATAGCCCCAGAACGTCGGCTTGCTCTTGGCGCCACCGGTACGGGGTTTGTTGTAACGCGCGGTCGGACGGATGACAGTCGCGTCCTCGACCAGCTGGTGGACCTTCGGCGAGCCGGCGGGAACGGAGCGTGGTGCTTTCTTAGCCATGATTACCACCTCTTGGTCTTGCAGTTGTGCGTGTGAACGTGGCCACCCTTGCCGACGTTGCCGACCATCTTACCGATGTCGTGACCGTACTTGAGCACGGTGTCACCGGTCTTGAGCGGCTTGAGGGCGATCTTGTGGCCGAGCGGGATGGCGTCGGTGCAGGTGACCTTGATGGTCTTGTCCTTGTCCATCACCCAGCCCGTCAGGGTCTGGCCTTTCTTGATGCCTTCGACCACGGCGACACCGACGACGTCGGTGTGGTCATGGACGAGAAAATCCGGAGCTTGCGCCAATGTATCCTCCTCTTGGGTAGGGCGGGCGCGGCGCGCGCCCACCTCGTCAAAGCCCGGGGAAACTACGCTTCGGCCTTGCGCGAGTCAACAAATTCTTATAACTCTTATATAAGAATTTAGATTATCGCCGATGGAGGCCGCGATGCCGATCCAACCGGGGCTGGGACCGCTCTACGAACAGGTGCGCACGCGCCTGATCGGCCGCATCGCCGACGGTCATTGGCAGCCCGGCCAGCCGCTGCCGAGCGAAATTACGCTGGCCGGCGAGTTCGGCGTCAGCCAAGGCACGGTCAGGAAGGCACTCGATGCGCTCGCCGCCGAGAACCTGGTGGTCCGCCACCAGGGCAAGGGCACCTTCGTCGCCACCCACACGCCGCAGCGCGAACTGTTCCATTTCTTCCATCTGGTCGGACCGGACGGCGCCAAGCGCATGCCGGTGACTCGCAAACTGCTGTCGTGCCGCCAGCGCCGCGCCGAGCGTGACGAGGCGGTGCGCCTCCGGCTTACCGGCAACGCCCACGTGGTCGAGGTCAAGCGGCTTCGAGACATGGGCGGCGCACCGGCGATCCTCGAGACCATCGTGGTACCGGCCAAGCTGTTCCCCGGCCTGGCCGAGACAGCGACGCTGCCGAACGAACTCTACCAGCTCTACGAGGAAGGCTACGGCGTCACCATCCACAAGGCCGTCGAGACCATTCGCGCCGTCGCCGCCGAACGGGACGCGGCCAAGCTCCTCGCCGTCCCCATCGGCGCGCCGCTGCTGGCGGTCGATCGCTTGGCCGAGACCTTGGACGGCACGCCGGTGGAACTGCGCTTGAGCCTTTGCGACACGCGCGACTACACCTATTTGAGCGAGATCGTCTGAGCCCCTTGCGGCACGTATCGGGCTTCCCTACCCTGGCGCCGTTGTCACCCGGGGGATCGCCGTCATGCTGAAACCGTTATTGTTCGCCGCCCTTGCCGCGTTCGGCAACGCGCTCTTCGTCTACGGCCAGCGCGGCACCACGCCGCCGGCCAATCCGTTCCTGTTCGTGCTGGGCGCGGTCGCCGTCTGCACGGTGATGTTCGCCGTCGCGGCGATGCTCTACCGTGTCGGCGACGAAGTCGCCTACTTCGCAGGCCACTGGAAATGGGTGTTGATCAGCGGCACCGGCTTCTTCCTCACCTTCGTCGGCTTCTTCCTGCTCTACACCAACTTCGGTGCGTCGCAGTACACGCTCTACGCGGTGATCTCGATCCTGACCACGTCGCTCGGCGTCGGCGTGCTGGTCTACCGCGAACACTTCAATATGTATCATGCCGCCGCCATGGTCCTGGCCATCGCGGCAATCGCGCTGTTCACCTACGGCAACGGCCGAAACGTCGCCTGATCGGGGCGTTTAACCCACCTGCTTCAGTCGTCGCTCGCGGAGACTGAGCGCCGGCAGCGCGCCATCGGCGGCCGGCTGCATCGGCGTGGTGATGGCGGCGGCGGCGCGAGCCCAATCCTCCGCCGCCTCACTCGCCTTCACCTCGAAAGCATCGAAGCCGCAACGGTGCAGGAAGAGATATTGATCGCGCAGCACATCGCCGGTGGCGCGGAGCTCGCCCTCGAAACCAAAACGCTCGCGGAGCCGCCTTGCGTTGGAGTAAGGCCGGCCGTCGGTGAAGGCCGGAAAGTCGAGCGCGACGAGACCGAGAAACTCCAGATCGTCGCCAAGCTCGCCGGGTGTCTGCTCGCTGGTCAGCCGTACGCCGACGGCGCCGCCGCGCAGGATCAGGCGCTCGCGGTCGTGGCGCCAGCGCCGGAGCGACACGGTGATCGCGCCCGAAGCCGGCAGATCGTCACCGTCGTCCAGGTGAATCCAGGGGTCTTCGACGAAGACGCCATCTTTAAGCAGCGGCATCGACCTCTCCTCCATAAATGCGCGACTTGAACGGTTCGTCGCCGACCCGCCGATAGGTGTCGATGAAGCGTTCGCCCTCGCGCCGGATGGCGATATAGCTCTCGACGATGGTCTCGACGGCGTCGACGACGGCGTCGCTCGACAATGCCGGACCGATGATGGTGCCGATGGCGGCGTCGTCACCGGGCGCGCCGCCGAGCATGATCTGATAGTACTCCTCGCCCTTGCGGTCGACGCCGAGGATGCCGATGTGGCCGACGTGATGGTGGCCGCAGGCGTTGATGCAGCCAGAAATCTTGATTCGCAGTTCGCCGATGTCGTGCTGGCGGCGAAGATCGGCGAAGCGCATGGAGATGCGCTCGGCGATCGGGATCGAGCGGGCGTTGGCGAGCGAGCAGAAGTCGAGCCCCGGGCAGGCGATGATGTCGCCGACGAGGCCGACGTTGGCGCTGGCGAGCCCTAGCACGCTGAGTGCCCGCCACAGCGCCGGCAGGTCGCGCCGGCGGCTTGCCCGCCGGCTTCAGCGACAGTGTCACGATGGCGTATCCCGGCTGGTGGTGCGGCGCCGTGTTGGCACGGAGCCAGCGGGCGAATTGAGCATCGTCGAGACGAAGCGAGGTGACGGTCGCAT
>JAYOXJ010000048.1:8161-15992 GCA_038152725.1 Rhodospirillaceae bacterium | reverse complement strand
CCTTAAGGCCGTGGTCGGTGCGGTCAAAGTCCCGGTAACTCTGAAAATGCGCACCGGCTGGGACGACAATAGCCGCAACGCACCAAGTCTGGCGCGGATCGCCGAGGAAACCGGTATTCGCGCACTCGCCGTGCATGGCCGTACGCGGTGCCAGTTCTACAAGGGCCACGCCGACTGGAATTTCATTGGCGAGGTAAAGGCGGCGGTCAACATTCCGGTATTCGGCAACGGCGACGTGAATACCGAAGAGGACGCCCGCGATTTGCTGCTGGCTTCCGGCGCCGATGGCGTGCTGGTTGGTCGCGGCTCCTATGGTCGGCCTTGGTTCCTCAATCAAATCGCCCATTTTCTAGCGACCGGTAAAAAACTCGCCGACCCCACGATTGTGGTGCAACGCGACCTTCTGCTCGAGCATTTCGAGGCGATCCTCGAACACTACGGCGTAGACAACGGCGTGAAGATCGCTCGCAAACATATTGGCTGGTATTCCAAAGGGTTGCCCAATTCCGCTGAGTTCCGGTCTGCGGTGTTCCAACCGACCGATCCGTCCGCCGTGCGAGAACTGGTACATCGGTTCTACGATCCGCTTTGCGAGAAGGATGCGGCATGAGTACGGGGATGCCAGCCGAGTCGTGGCCGGTCGGACCAAAGGACAAATCCGTCGGTGCCGATCAAATTTTAAATGCGCTGACGGCTTCGGTTATCGCCGTTGACGCCGACGACCGGCTTCGCTCGATCAATGCCGCCGGCGAGCAGTTCTTCCAGGCCAGCGCAGGGTATCTGCTGAACCGGCCGCTCGAATCGTTTCTGCCGCCGGACAGCCCGCTGTTTGCCTTGATCGCCCAGGCGCGGGACGGCCATCAGGCGGTTTCCGAGTATGACATTACCATCGAAACCCCACGGATCGGACGCCATTTCGTCAATCTGCATGCGACGCCGATTGGCGATCGCCCGGGGTTCGTCGTGTTGACGCTGTTTCCGCGATCAATCGCCGACAAGATCGACCGGCAGTTGTCGCATCGTGGCGCAGCGCGTTCGGTCACGGCAATGGCCTCGCTGCTAGCGCACGAGGTCAAGAACCCGCTTTCTGGTATTCGTGGTGCCGCACAATTGCTGGATGACAGCTTGGATGCGGAAAATCGCAGCCTCACTGGCCTGATTTGCAACGAAGTCGACCGTATTTGCGCGCTGGTCGACCGGATGGGTTTGTTCACCGACGGCGTTTCGCTGCGCCGTGATGCCGTCAACATCCACCAAGTGCTCGATCACGTGCATCAGATCGCGCGCAATGGTTTTGGCCGTGGCATCCGAATGGTCACCAATTTTGATCCATCGCTGCCGCCCGTCCGAGGGGACCGTGATCAATTGGTTCAGGTCTTTCTCAACCTGGTCAAGAATGCTGCCGAGGCGGCGCCCGAAAAGGGCGGCGAAATCGTGCTGGAGACCGCCTATCGTCACGGTATCAGGATCGCCAGCCCGGGCAGCCGCGACCGTGTCCAGTTGCCGCTCGTGGTCAGCGTGATCGACAACGGGGCCGGCATCTCCGAGGACATGCGGCCATACCTGTTCGACCCGTTCGTCACCAACAAGTCGAATGGCACTGGCCTGGGCCTGGCGCTGGTTGCCCAGATCGTTCAGGCGCACGGCGGCATCATCGAATACGAAAGCGAGCCGAAACGGACCGTATTTAAGGTTCTGTTGCCGATGTACGAAGAACGTGGCGAGTAGGACTGACGATGGCTGCCCCAACCATCCTGCTTGCCGACGATGACGCCGCGATCCGCACCGTCGTCACTCAAGCGCTCACGCGCGCCGGTTTCGAGGTCAAGGCCACCGGCACCGCCGCGATGCTGTGGAAGTGGGTCGAGGAGGGCCTGGGCGACCTTGTGATTACCGACGTGATCATGCCGGACGAAAACGGATTGGACCTTATCCCGCGCATCCGTCGCATCCGTCACGACCTTCGCATTGTCGTCATGAGTGCGCAGACGACGCTTCATACGGCGGTTAAGGCGACCGAACGCGGCGCGTTCGAGTATCTGCCAAAACCGTTCGACATCAATGAATTGGTGTCGATTGTTAAGAGGGGGCTGGAAAATGTATCCGACGCCTCGCAATCGGCGTCTCCGGACGATCTCGAGGAGACGTTGCCGCTGATCGGACGCTCGGCTGCCATGCAGGAGGTCTATCGCACGCTGGCGCGGCTGATGCCGACGGATTTGACAGTGATGATTACCGGCGAATCCGGCACCGGCAAGGAACTCGTGGCGCGCGCGCTGCATGATTACGGTAAGCGCAAGCGTGGTCCATTCATTGCGGTCAACATGGCGGCGATCCCCCGCGAATTGATCGAGAGCGAGTTGTTCGGCCACGAAAAGGGTGCCTTCACCGGCGCGACCGCGCGTACCACGGGCCGGTTCGAGCAGGCTAAGGGCGGCACACTGTTTCTCGATGAGATCGGCGACATGCCGATGGAGGCACAAACCCGCCTGCTGCGCGTGCTGCAGGAGGGCGAATTCACCACCGTCGGGGGGCATACCCCGATTTCGGCGGATGCGCGCATCATCGCGGCGACTCACCATGATCTCAAGCAATTGATAAGACAGGGACTTTTCCGAGAAGACCTGTTCTTCCGCCTGAACGTGGTGCCGCTTCGCCTGCCGCCGCTGCGCGACCGTACCCAGGACATTCCCGAATTGGTCCGCCACTTCCTGGCGCGTGCGAAGAACGCCGGTCTGCCATGGAAAACCATCGACAATCCAGCACTCGAGCGATTGAGCCGACATTCCTGGCCAGGCAACGTGCGCGAGTTGGAAAACCTGGTTCAGCGGCTGGCGGCGCTTTACGCCGAAGAGACCATTTCGCTCGCCATCGTCGAGCGTGAACTGGCCGATCGCGGACAGTCGTCACGCGGCGCCGGGCTGGAATCGCAAGACGATGGGCTTTCCGGTTCCGTGGAACGGCACCTGGCGTCCTATTTTTCGTCCCATCAGAACGATCTCCCGGCGAATGGGCTTTATGATCGAGTCTTGAAGGAGATCGAGAAGCCGCTGATCACGCTGACTCTGCAAGCAACGCGTGGCAATCAGGTCCGGGCGGCGCAGGTGCTCGGTCTCAACCGCAATACGCTGCGCAAGAAGATCCGCGACCTCGAGATACCCGTAATCAGGGGCGGGCGATGAACGAACCCGGCGCGACAACGGAAAAGCTGCTTACCGCTGCGCGCCGTTTCATGACCAGCCGCAAGACGGCGTTCGGCCTCGCCGCCGCCGCCTGCGATTCCGGCGTCGACACTGTGCTCAGCCTGACGGCGCCGTCTGGCCGCTCATACGATATCGAAACCGTGCTCGCGTTGCTCTACGTCGACGGCATTTTGCTTTTGTTGCTGGCCGCAGTCGTCATTCGCCGGCTGGTGCAGATTTGGATGGAGCGTCGCCGTGGCGAGGCCGGTTCCGGCCTGCAGGTGCGCATGGTTCTGTTGTTCAGCCTGGTTGCGGTGACGCCGGGTATATTGGTGGTGGTGTTCTCGGCGCTGTTCCTGAATTTCGGTATGCAGGGCTGGTTCTCGGAGCGAGTTCGCACAGCGTTGGCCGAGTCCGAGTGGGTCTCCAAGGCCTATCAGATCGAGCATCGGACTAAGATCGAAACCGACGCCTTCGCGGTTGCCAACGACCTCAACCAGAACGCGCCGATCCTAATGCAGAACCGGGACGTCTTTAACGATGAGCTTTCGGCGCAGGCTGCCTTGCGCTCGCTTTCCGAGGCGGTCGTACTGGATGGTGCCGGGCAGGTGATCGCAAGGGCGCGGTTCAGCCTACTGCCGGCAATCGAAAACCTGCCCGTGGAAGCGATCGCGCGCGCCGATCAGGGCGGCATCGCCGTTATCGATTCCCGGAACGAGGAGCGGCTCCGCGCTGTCATCAAACTGAACCGCTTCATCGATACATACCTGCTGGTCGAGCGCCTCGTCGACCCGCGGGTAATGAACCATATCGACCGCATCCAGAAGGCCTTCAACGCCTACAAGAAGATGGAAACCGAACGCAGCGGGATCCAAGTCAGCTTTATCATCATTTTCGTGATGGTGGCGCTACTTTTGCTGCTTGCAGCGGGCTGGGTCGGTCTGACGGTGGCGAGGCAGTTGGCGCGCCCGATCAGCGATCTGATCGGCGCCGCACGCGAGGTCAGCGACGGCAACCTTAACATCCGCGTCGAGGCTGGCGAGGAGAGTGATGAAATCGGCCGCCTCGGCCACGCATTCAACAACATGACGGGACAGTTGCAGGCGCAACAGCGCGGATTGATCGAGGCCAACAGGGAGTTGGACACGCGCCGTCGGTTCACCGAAACCGTGTTGGCGGGTGTCTCCGCCGGCGTTATCGGCCTAGACCCGGAGGGAAACATATCATTGCCGAACCGTTCGGCCTCCGAATTGCTAAGTCTCGAATTGTCGGAGCACATCGGCGAGCCACTCGCCGATGTTGTCCCGGAAATGGCGGAGTTGTTGAATGTTGCGTTGCTGGCGCCGCAACGTGCGCACCAGAAGGAAATCCAGTTGATGCGGCGCGACGGCATGCGAACACTGCTGACGCGCATCACCGGCGAGACGCTTCAATCCGAGGTCATCGGCTACGTCGTCACCTTTGACGACGTCACCGATCTGTTGTCGGCCCAGCGCACGGCCGCGTGGGCGGACGTGGCTCGGCGCATCGCGCACGAGATCAAGAACCCGCTGACGCCAATCCAGCTTTCGGCGGAACGCTTGCGGCGCAAGTACCAGGGCGAAATCACCAGCGATCCGGAAACCTTTAAGACCTGTACCGACACGATTGTTCGTCAGGTCGAGGATATCGGCCGTATGGTCGATGAGTTCTCCGCTTTCGCCAGGATGCCGCAGCCGATCATGCGGCCGGAAAACCTTTCCGACATCTGCCGCGAAGCCGTGTTCCTGGAACGGAACCGCAATCCCGAAATCAAACTTGAGCTGTCCATGCCGGACGACGCGGTTTCCGTCCGTTGCGACAGCCGTCAGATCTCGGGCGCGCTGACCAATATCGTCAAGAATGCGGCAGAATCGATAGAGGGGCACATCGCCGAAGGCGGGCTCGACCGCAGCGCCGGCTGGATCGGCGTATCCCTGCAACACGGCGATCAGGATTTCAACAACGATATGGTCTGCATCGTCGTCGAGGACAACGGCAAGGGGCTGCCGGCTGACCGAGAAAGGCTGACCGAGCCTTACGTGACGACGCGTGAGAAGGGCACCGGCCTGGGACTGGCGATCGTTCGCAAGATCATGGAGGATCACCGCGGCAAGTTGTTATTGGAGGCGCGCGAACCCGAAGGGGCGAAGGTGACGTTGGCCATTTATGCAGGTGATGATATTGACAAGGGTGCAAATGAGAGCGCTTCCGAGGAAGAGCATCGGACCGTACCGGCATCGGCTACGCTCGGCGTGGGCATCAATTAGGCGGGAAATCAGGCGGTGGCTGGCGAAATCCTCATAGTCGACGATGAGGCGGATATCCGGATGCTTACGTCTGGGATTCTGCAGGACGAGGGATTCGACACGCGTGAAGCCGCCAACAGCAAGGACGCGCTGGCCGCCGTCGAGGCGCGGCTCCCGAGCTTGGTTCTGCTCGACATTTGGCTGCAGGGAAGTGCGCTCGACGGGCTCGGAATCCTAAAGGAGATCAAACGTGACCATCCCACCCTGCCGGTGTTGATGATGAGTGGCCACGGCACCATCGAAACGGCGGTGACGGCGATCAAGGACGGTGCGTATGACTTCATCGAGAAGCCGTTCAAGGCGGACCGGCTGATATTGCTGATTGAGCGTGCTATCGAGGCCGCCAGGCTCAAGCGCGAGGTCGAGGAACTTCGCCTCAGAACCGACGCCGAACCGCGCCTGATTGGCAATTCCAGGTCCATGCGAGAGCTCGAACAGACCATCGACAAGGTAGCGGCGACCAATAGCCGGGTAATGATCCTGGGCGCGGCCGGTTGCGGCAAGGAGGTGGTGGCCAGGCTCATTCACGACCGCTCGCCGCGCAAGACGCATCCCTTTGTCGTCGTCAATTGCGCGACGATGGCGCCGGACCGCATGGAGGAAGAACTGTTCGGCATTGAGGCGCCCGCCGCACCCGGCGGGGTCGGACGGAAGATCGGCACCTTCGAGACAGCCCACAAAGGCAGCCTGCTCCTCGACGAGGTAGCCGATATGCCGCTGGAAACCCAGGGCAAGATCGTCCGAGCGTTACAAGAACAGGTGTTCCGCCGGGTTGGCGGCGCGACCCAGGTTGCCGTCGATGTGCGTGTGATGGCAGCCTCGACCAAGGACCTGGCAGAGGAGATTGCCGCCGGACGGTTTCGTGAGGATCTCTATTATCGGCTCAACGTCGTGCCGATCAGCGTGCCACCACTGCATTCGCGACGCGAGGATATCGAGCCCCTGGCACGCCATTTTCTCCGACGAGCGTGCGAGATCGCGGGTCATCCGGTGCTGGAAATGGCCGGTGACACACTGTCCGCGTTGCAAAGCTACGATTGGCCCGGAAACGTGCGCGAACTGCGCAATGTCATCGAGCGCATGATGATCTTGTCGAAGAACGAGCCCGGCCATGCGATCACCGCCGATTGCCTGCCGTACGAGGTCCTCGGTATCATCGACGACATTCCGACGCCCGAGCGCAACGGCGAGATCATGACCCTGCCGCTCAGGGAAGCGCGCGAGAAGTTCGAGCAGGAATACCTGAGCGCGCAGGTTCGCCGTTTCGACGGCAACATTTCCAAAACAGCGGCTTTCGTCGGCATGGAGCGTTCCGCGCTGCATCGTAAGCTCAAGAGCCTCGGCATTCTGAACACTGACAAACCCGAATGATTCCGCTAACAATGTGAGCGGCAAGGGAGCGACCCCATGAAAGTGATCGTTTGCGGGGCAGGGCAGGTGGGATTTCACATCGCCCGGCATTTATCGCTTGAAAACAATGATGTGACCGTCGTCGACCGGTCGCCCGATTTGATTCGCCAGATCAGTGACAACCTCGACGTCAACGGCGTGGTTGGCCTCGCCTCGCATCCCGACGTGCTCGACAAGGCTGGCGCGAACAACGCCGACATGCTGATCGCCGTGACCTATGCCGATGAAGTCAACATGGTGGCCTGTCAGGTCGCGCACTCGATTTTCGAGGTGCCGACCAAGATCGCGCGTATCCGCCAGCAGACCTATCTCGACCCGATGTGGGCGAATCTGTTCTCGCGCGACCACATGCCGATCGACCACATCATCTCCCCGGAAATGGAAGTGGCGCGCGCGGTCACGCGCCGCCTGCAGGTCCCGGGCGCCTTCGAGATGATCCCGCTCGCCGACGATCGGGTGAAGCTCCTAGGGGTGCGGTGCGAGGACGATTGTCCGCTGGTGAATACCCCGCTTCGCCAGCTCACTCAGCTGTTTCCCGACCTCAACATCGTCGTTGTCGGTCTGATGCGCGGCGACAGCGCCATCGTTCCGACCGCCGACGACCAGATGTTGCCCGGCGACGAGGTCTATTTCGTCGTCGACAGCGATCAGGTCCCACGGGCCATGGCCGCCTTCGGCCACGAGGAGACCGAGGCGCGCCGCTTGTTGATCTTCGGCGGCGGCAATATCGGCCTGTTTCTGGCTCAGGAGATCGAGCGCGAGCACGAATGGGTGCGCGCCAAGATCGTTGAGTTCGACGCGGAACGCGCGAGGACCATCGCCGCACAGCTGGAAAAGACCATGGTGCTGCACGGCGACGTGCTCAATCCGGAATTGCTGGAAGAGGCCGACGTCGGGGCCACCGAGACCGTG
>JAYOXJ010000048.1:0-8151 GCA_038152725.1 Rhodospirillaceae bacterium | reverse complement strand
AGCGAACGTCGCCAACACGGAAACTGTGGTTGCCGTCACCAACGACGACGAAACCAACATCCTGGCGTCGCTGCTGGCCAAGCGCTACGGCTGCCAGCGCGCGATCACGCTGGTCAACAAGGGAACTTACGAAACGCTGATCAATTCGCTCGGTATCGACGTTACCGTGAGCCCGCGCAACATTACGGTTTCCACCATTCTCCAGCACATCCGCCGGGGCCGCATTCATTCGGTGCACACGCTCCGCGAAGGTTTCGGCGAGTTGATCGAGGCGGAAGCGTTGGAGACCTCGGAATTGGTCGGCAAGCCGCTGCGCGAGGTCAATCTGCCCGGCGGTGTCATGCTTGGCGCCATTGTCCGCGACGGCAAGATGATTTGCCCGGGCGGTTCGACCGTGGTCGAACCCAAGGACCGCGTCATTCTCTTTGCCTCGGCCAAGGTCATTCGCAAGGTCGAAAAGATGTTCTCCGTGCAACTCGAATACTTCTGAGGAAAGCCAGAAATGCCCCGTATCGCCTATGTAAACGGCCGCTATGTTCCCCATGGCGAGGCCGCCGTGCATGTTGAGGACCGCGGATACCAGTTCGCCGACGGCGTCTACGAGGTCATCGCCGTGCACAAGGGCAAGTTCCTGGGCGAAAAGGCGCATTTCGAGCGACTTGCGCATTCCCTGAAGGAGCTTCGCATCGCCTGGCCGATGGCACAAAAGCCGATGAGCATGGTGCTGCGCGAAGTCGCTCGGCGCAACGACGTCAAGGACGGCCTGATATACCTGCAGATCACCCGTGGCGTGGCACCGCGCGACCATCAGTTTCCGGCCAACTGCAAGAGCGCAATGGTGGTCACCGCGGTCAAGCGCGCGCCCATCGATAAGGCCAAGCTGTTGGCCGGTATCAACGTAATTTCCGTTCCCGACATCCGCTGGAAACGCGTCGACATCAAGACGGTCGGGCTGCTGCCCAACTGCCTGGCGAAGCAAAAGGCGGTCGAAGCCGGCGCCCAGGAGGTGTTCCAAATCGACGAAAAGGGTTTCGTCACCGAGGGGGCTGCGACCAACGCCTGGATCGTGACCAAGGCGGGCGAACTGGTGACGCGCGACGTCAGCCCGTCGATCCTGAACGGCATTACTCGCCTCGCCATCCTCGAGGCGGCGCGCCAGCAGGACATCAAGATCGTCGAGCGCGCCTTTACGCTTGAAGAGGCGCTGGACGCCCGCGAAGCCTTCATTTCCAGCTCCAATTCCCACGTCAAGGCGGTCACGCGCATCGACGGACAGTCGGTCGGAAACGGGCATGCTGGTGAACTGACCACCCGTCTCCTCGACATCTACATGGAATTCATGGAGCAGGTCGGCGGGCCGCAGCATGCGGATCGCTGGAACTGATTGTGCAGACGGCTGAAAAGCATTCGAGGCCGCGCGCGCTGGTTTTCGACTGGGACAACACCCTTGTCGATACCTGGGGTGTTATCCACGACGCCCTCAACACAACGTTGGAAGCCTTCGGACAATCGCCGTGGACGCTGGACGAGGCCCGCCAGCGAGTGCGGAAGTCAGTTCGCGACCGTTTTCCGGAACTGTTCGGCGAGCGTTGGGAGGATGCCGCGGAATTGTTTTACCGCCGTTACGGCGAAATCCACATGAGTAAGCTCGAGGCCGCCGACGGCGCGGCGGAGATGCTAGAGGCCTTCGCCGGACAGGGTTTTTACATGGCGGTGGTGTCCAACAAACGCGGCGACATCCTGCGCGCCGAAGCGGAGCATCTGGGCTGGACGCGGTTTTTCCAGAAAATCGTCGGCGCCACGGATGCGGCTCGTGACAAGCCGGCGCCAGACCCCATCGAGATGGCGCTGGCGCCGGCCGGATATCGGCCGGGTCGGGACATCTGGTATATCGGCGATGCCGATATCGACCTCGATTGCGCCCATCGGGCCGGCTGCGTGCCGGTACTGGTGCGCCGCACGGCCCCGAACTCTGCGGAATTCGTCGACTATCCGCCAGCGTTCCACTTCGCTGACTGCATGGCACTTTGCAAGTTCATGGATAACCTGTAAGCTTTTATCAGTTGGCGGGAATCCTTGCTGCGCCGAATTTTTTTCGGCATGACAGTGGCACTAAATCAGACAGGGAAACCGCCGCTAGGGAGAAGCCACGGACCGAATACCAACGATGGTCGCGGCGGCTCAATAATCGATAAAAATGAGGTGGTTAAGATGGCCCCGGAAAAATCCCAGAACGTCCAGGACGTTTTCCTCAATTACATCAGAAAGAACAAAACGCCGGTTACGGTGTTCCTGGTCAACGGCGTCAAGTTGCAAGGCATTGTTACTTGGTTCGACAATTTCTCCGTACTGCTGCGCCGTGATGGGCATACGCAATTGGTTTATAAACACGCGATTTCTACCGTGATGCCCTCCGTTCCGGTGCAATTGTTCGACCCGGAAAAGGACGGTGACGATGGCGAGTAGGCGCGTTGGAGAAGGCTTAGCCTTGCTCGCGTGACCACTCACCAGTTCGATTCCACGCGGCTGCCGTCTGAACGGTGCATCGTCGTACACCCCAGACTTCTAGGCGATGAAGTCGGTTCTTTGGCGCGCGACCCGGACGCTTCCTTGGAAGAGGCCGCCGGTCTTGCCTTGGCGATCGATCTCGAAATCGGACACAAGGAATGGGTCAAAATCGCCCGCCCACAGCCGGCCACGCTGTTCGGTTCCGGTACGGTCGAACGACTGGGGGCCGTGATTTCCGGTTTGCGGGAGCAGGGCGGGGCCGTTCACGTCGTCATCGTCGATGCGCCGCTAAGCCCAGTGCAGCAGCGAAATCTCGAAAAAGCCTGGGATTGCAAGGTAATCGACCGTACCGGCCTGATTCTGGAAATCTTCGGTGCCCGCGCCCGGACCCGGGAAGGCCGGCTACAGGTGGAACTGGCTGCGCTGTCCTATCAGCGCAGTCGCCTGGTTAGAAGCTGGACCCACTTGGAACGCCAACGCGGCGGTGCCGGCTTCATGGGCGGCCCGGGTGAACGCCAGATCGAACTCGACCGGCGCATGATCGACAACCGCATCGACCGCATCAAAGGTGAGCTTAAGGACGTCAAACGCACCCGCACCCTGCATCGCGATGCGCGCAAACGCGTGCCTAGGCCCATTGTCGCGCTGGTCGGCTACACAAACGCTGGAAAATCCACGCTTTTCAACCGCATGACCGAGGCGCAAGTCGTTGCCAAGGACCAGCTTTTCGCGACGCTCGACCCGACCATGCGCGCCATTCAACTACCGGGCGGCCAGCGGGCTATTCTATCGGATACGGTCGGTTTCATATCGAATCTGCCGCACGAACTGGTCGAGGCCTTTCACGCCACGTTGGAAGAGGTGATGGAAGCCGACCTGATCTTGCATGTTCGCGACGCCTGTCATCCCGATACCGACGCTCAGCGTTCGGACGTTCTTGCCGTACTCAGCGAGATCGGCATGGACGTTCCGACGCAATTGGCGATGATCGAGGTGCTGAACAAGATCGACCGGCTCCCCCCAGAAGAACGGAACTCGCTGCGGCAACGTGCGACGAGGGCGAACCAGACGACGGTTTGTGTGTCGGCACTGAGCGGCGATGGGCTGGAAGATCTGGGGAAGGTGGTCGCCGCCCGCTTGAGCCAGGGTTTCGAGGAACTCGATATCGATTTAAAGCCGGACGATGGCGCCACGCTCGCTTGGCTATACCGCAACGGCGACGTGCTGGCGCGCGACGACAGCGGCGAGACTATTCACCTCAGGGTACGGCTGGCACCCGCCAAAGTCGGGCAGTTCAACCAGCGGCACGGCGGATGACGCCGGATCCCGCAGCCGTCGATACGGTGATCCGCGAGGTCGCCGAAACCCTTATCATACCGCGGTTCCGGCGCCTCGCCGCCCATGAAATCACGGAAAAGAAGGCCGGTGACATCGTCACCATTGCCGACCAGGAAGCCGAATACGCACTCGACACGGCGCTCCGCAAACTGCTTCCGGGATCGGCCGTGGTCGGTGAGGAGGCCGTATCGGCGCGGCCTGCGGCGCTTGATGCACTCGGCGGTGATGGGCCGGTTTGGATCGTTGATCCGGTCGACGGCACCCAGAACTTCGCTGACGGCAAGCCGTGTTTTGCCGTGATCGTGGCACTCGCGGAACGCGGCGAGACCGTGGCAGGTTGGATATACGAGCCAGTCGCCGCAACCACCGTCTGGGCGATCCAGGGGGAGGGTGCCTACGAGAGCGGGGCGCAACTCCGCCTTGGCGCACCCAAGCAAATGCGTCAATTCACAGGATCGCTCAACCGCCGTCACCACCAGCGCATGAAACTGTCTGGTGATTCCGTCGAGCGCGAGATCGGCGAACGCGCGCTGCGCTACCGTTGCGTCGGCGCCGAATATGCGGACCTCGCCCGCGGCAAACTGGATTTCGCACGCTACGGCGGGCCGATCAAACCATGGGATCACGCAGCGGGTGTGCTGATTCACGCGGAGGCGGGCGGCTACGGCGCTATCGCTGAAACCGGGGAGCCCTACCGGCCGACGCCGACACTCAAGTCCCAAACGCTGTTGCTAGCACCAGATGAGGGAAATTGGCGCTCGCTGTTCGATTTGCTCGAGCGTTAGAGCCGCTCTAGCACCGCGGCGACGACCCGTTCCGGCGTCAGTGCATCGACGCAGGCGAAACGTTCGTCCTTCAGCGGATGGATGCATACGCCGAGGCAGCCTTGGCAGGGCATCTCTTGGAAGAGGAAGCTCACGTTGTCAGGCTTTGTCGACGGATCGTAGGGCACGATTTCGCCGACATAGGCGGCGCTGGCGAGACAAAGCGTCGGCGCGCCAAGCGCCGCCGCCAAATGCATTAACGCAGTATCGGCCGATACGACCAATTTTGCCGCCAACAGTCTTTCGCAAATTTCAGTGAATGTTGAGGAATCAAACTCAACATTCTGTTTTTCAATAAGTTTTTTAAATTTTGGGTTGGCGTCGAGATCGCTTTGCAGTCCTGTTACCCTGATCCGCATGCCGTCCGGCAAAGCATCGGCAAGGGCTAGGTAGCAGCCGACGTCCGGTTGCTTCGCCGCGACCGCGGAGAACGGCTGTAGGACGATCTCCTGCGTGACGGTATTTGCCATAGCGGCGGTTCGTCTGGTGATGTCGAGACGGACCTTCGGCGGCGGAAGATTGGTACCGGTAAGCCAGTTTGCGAAATCGGTCCAGCGCATGACCTTGTCGCGGCGCGCCGGGCCGCTGTCGAAAAGGCGAGTGAAACGCCGCTGGTTCGCGGCAAGTGCAGATTCGTACTTCGGCCACGGCCGGGCTATCATAGCGGCGGTCTCCGGCGCGGCTGTGGCCGCGATCATGGCTTCGTCGAGATGGGGATGGCGCAGGAAGTCGGTACTGATGACAAGGCGAAAATTGGCCCGGTAGAGCCGCTCCAGCACATTCCAGCGATAGACTGCGCTTTTGTCGAAACGCCCGAAATCCACCGTTTCGACGGCCAATTCGGATGGCAGGCAAAATGCCGTCTTGGCGCCGTCCTTCCGCAGCAACACGGTCACCGGTTCGCCGGCGTGGGCGAGGGCGGCGAAGCGCGCGGCAACGAGCGAAAACAGAACGGTATCGCCCAAGCCGCCGGCGGCGACGATCAGTATGCCCCTAGGCGGGCCGGAACGCCTGGAAACCGCGCGCCGAAGGCGGTGAACAGTGTCGAGGAGCCTGGCTGGGCGCGCCATGCTCAATATGCGGCGTAGGACTTCTCCTCGACCAGGCGCGAGCCGAGGAGGTCGTTGATCTGGCGCTTGAGCCGTGCGCGCTCATCGTTGGTGATGTAGACCGCACGGGCGAGTTCGATGAACTTCGGGCCGAAATCCTTGTCCCGTTCGCAGTCGCGGATATCGTCCTCGATTACCCAGAGCTTCTCGTTGACTCGCTTGAGGGCGGCGCTCAACGCGTCCAATTCGGCGGAAGCCGCCATGGCGCCGTCGCGCGCCTCGCACAGCGTCTGCCATTCGATCCGGACATTGGTCAATTTCGCTCGGTCCTCGATCCGCTCGAGCTTGATTTCCAGGATCGTGATCTTGTCGATCAATTCCCCCGGTGCGATTTCGACGGAGACGGTGGCAGTCATGGGCGGGTCCGTGAGGCCAAGTTTCATTCGTGGGCGCTTTATCCCACGTCATGGCAAGCCATACCAGCGAAACCGCCGGTGCGAATGTTTTCCGGCATTGGCGCGGTTACGGCGGGAAGTCATAATAGCCGCTGGTTTCCGCTGAATGACCGACCAGAGGCCCCCGTGTCCCACTACGACAGCTACGCCGCGTTCAAGCGCTATTCGACGCCGAGCTTGGGTAACAAGCACATTCGACGCATTGATCGCGAGGTCTGGGGCCCTGCTGGCTTCGCAACCGATCACGCGGTACTCGAAATCGGCTGCGGAACTGGTCTTTTCCTCGCCTACCTCGGCGCCAAGGGCGTTTCCCGCTTTCTCGGTATTGATCTCGACCCGGACCTTGCGGGGATCGTCCCCGAAGCCGTCAGGGAGCATTTCCAGGCCGCCGATGCCATGGTCTTCGTCAAGGACGCCCGCGCCAGGGGCGAACGCTACGATCGGATCGCATTGTTCGACGTGATCGAGCATTTCGACCCCGAAGAGGGCCGGATCCTGTTGTCGGGATTGGCCGAAATCCTGACGGCCGATGGCCGGGTCGTCGTCAAGGTCCCGAACGCGGCCTCTCCCTGGGGCCAGCAGTTCCAATACGGCGATCTTACACACCGCACCGCCTATACGCCCGAAAGTCTGGCGCAGCAGGCGATTTCAGCCGGTTTCAGATGTCTGGCCACGTGGCCGCACCGGCTCGGAAGTCCGGCGCGGCAGGTTTGGGAGGGCGCGCTGCATGGCCTTCTCGATCACGTTCTGACCTCGCCACCCAGTATCTGGCAGGGCAATTTTTACGCCCTGATGGCGCCGGTGGCCGACCGTCGGTAAAAGTGCTGCCCCGGGCTGGGCATTCCTAGCTTCGGCATCTATACTCCGCCCGCATTTTTGGATGCCGCGACGCCAACAGGGAGAAATGACGTTATGACCAAGACAGCTTTCATCGGCCTCGGCGTGATGGGCTATCCCATGGCCGGCCATATGGTCGCCAAGGGCCACGAAGTCACTGTTTTCAACCGCACCGCCGCCAAAGCCGAGAAATGGGCCGGCCAGCATGGCGGCAAGGCGGCGCCGACCCCCGCCAAGGCGGCCGCCGGCGCCGATGTGGTCTGCGCCTGTGTCGGCAACGACGACGATCTCCGGAGCATTGTTTACGGCGACGACGGCATTCTCGCCGGCATGAAAAAGGGCGCTGTGTTCGTCGATCACACCACGGCCTCGGCCGACGTGGCGCGTGAAGTCGCCGCCAAGGCCGCGGAAAAGGGCATCCGCTTCGTCGATGCGCCGGTTTCCGGCGGCCAGGCCGGCGCCGAAAACGGCGTGCTGACCGTTATGTGCGGAGGCGAGGAGGGCGCTTTCAACGATGCCAAGCCGGTGATGGACTCCTATGCCCGCGCCGTGACCCTGCTCGGGCCCGTGGGCAGCGGCCAGCTCTGCAAGATGGTCAACCAAATCTGCATCGCGGGATTGGTGCAGGGCCTCGCCGAAGGCATTCATTTCGGCACCAAGGCCGGCCTCGACATGAAGAAGGTCATTGACGTCATTTCCAAGGGGGCGGCGCAGTCGTGGCAGATGGAAAACCGCGCGCTTACCATGATCGATGACAAGTTCGACTTCGGCTTTGCGGTCGACTGGATGCGGAAGGACTTAGGCATCTGCTTCCAGGAAGCGCGGAACAACGGCGCCAAACTGCCGGTTACCGCGCTGGTCGACCAGTTCTACTCGGCCGTCCAGGCCAAGGGCGGCAACCGCTGGGACACCTCGAGCCTGCTCAGGAACCTGACCCGCGACTGATTTTAGCGGCGATAGAGCCAACAATGGAGAAGGGGGCCTTTCGGCCCCCTTTTCGTCGATGTCAGCGCAGCGCAATGCCCATGCTCGGCGTCGACGCGAAGATATTGTCGATTTTCCAGGTATATGTCTTGTAGTTGGGCCCAAGCCGCGACGGGCCGCGCGTAACGTTTGTAGCGTTGTGACGCAGCACAGGGG